>CAIQGA010000158.1 GCA_903871235.1 uncultured Chlorobiaceae bacterium | reverse complement strand
GCCTGCAAAGGTGCCCGCGCCTATGACCGGTGCATCGTTCGTCCCGGTAATGGTCACGACAACATCCTGCGTGGCTGTCCCGCTCGACGTATCGGTAACCGTGACGTTGTAGGTCTGGGTCAGCGTTTCGCCTGCGGCAAGGTAATCGACCGCACTGTCGGCTACCGTGAAGCTCCAGCTAATCGTGCCAGCACCATCCGTTGTCGTCTGATTGCTTACGGTCGGTGTGAAGGTTCCGAGGTAACCGGAGGTTGCAGGAGCGGCTCCTACCGACTGTGTATCGGAGAGGTCAACATCCGTAACAGCAAAACTGCTTGAGACAACAAGGTTGCTTGTGTTTTCGCCTGTGGCGAGATCAACAATTTCGGTGACTTCGCCTGCAAAGGTGCCTGCGCCTATGACCGGTGCATCGTTCGTCGCTGTGACGTGAATCGTTGTTACAGATACATCTCCCCAGGAAACTTTATCAACTGCCAGTCCTCTAAACTCAACAGTACGGTCTGTATTGGTGGGGTCATGAGAAATATTTTTATACGATATCGCCCGAAGAATCACATTAAACTGATCAGCAGTTAATCCAGCAGACGACTTCGCTGTCAAGGTAATTTTATGAGGATACAGAGGATCATCATAAGAAACAGTAACAAGATCCAGCAATCCGCCGTAAATCAATGTTTCATCTGTACCATTCTGGGCACTTTTCAGCGTTGCCTCTACGGCATAGATATTTACAAGGTTTCCGGCAAAGACCGATCCATCACTCCTCACCAATGGCAACGCCAAAGCCATAGCAGCGTCCGGCAAAACACCCTCTGTATAACTTGCGGTATAGCTGTTAAGAGGAAGAGCGCTACCATTGAGATCAATCGTTGGAACCCATTGAATAGCTACTGTGGTTTGAGTTGACACGGGGTCAACAGACTGGTTAAAATAGATAATCAGGTCGCCTGCATCATTCCTGAATTCGATCTGACTATCCTTTGCGAAGCCAAAATCCAAGAGAGATTGACTTGCAAGAAAATGCATATTATCGGCAGACCTTTCGATCAACAACGCTCCTGTGTCCTCAGCGTAACCGTTCCCAAGATCCATCCAAATATGAGTGCCAAGAGGAACCTCAAACGCTTGATCTGATGTAATAGAAGCAGAGTTCACCTTTAAACCATTCGATGCCGTCACGGCAACATTAACAAGCCTGGTGGCCGTATTTTGTACATTTAGTTGCGATGAGTTGTAGTACTGTATAGTGCTCAGTGCATACTCGAAATCATTCAGGGTTGCGACGACTGATTCTACTGATGCCAAAGTCAGAACGGATCCTAAACCGTTTTGTAGTATCTTGACATTACCAACGACGACAATATTCGATACAAACGCCCCAGCAGAAGAAGTCAAGCGCTCTGTCGTATTAACCGACCCAATTCCTGTGGGCCTCAAAGTCACAGTGACACTATCCAACGACGAGTTTGTCGTGTCAGCACTGCTGAGCGATATGCCAGCATCAAAGACGTTAACAGCATTTCCCTTGGGGTGATAATGCGTCACATAATTAACGCCCGCTGTAGCCGAGCCTCCCAAATCCACAAGTACAGGGTCTGAGGAGACTTCCGATACCTCAATAGTCCCTGATGCAAAACCTGTCGATTCTCCTGAAGGTCCATTGCCTTGCATAGTAAATATACTTTGCAGCGAAGAGCTTGGCAGAAACGATATATCATCCAAAGCAGACAATGCAAGCCACGCGAACAAATTCTCCGAACTTGTCGCAGACACCGTTATTGTCTTAGCACCACTATTCGAAATGGTAAGGCCATAGGCCGCAATGGTTTCTGGAGTAGCAAACGAGAACAACGATCCATCTGTAACTGACCAGGTAACTGAAGTGGATGTGAGATCAAGTGCAAGTGCTGTAAGCGCCTCAAATGAACCCACATCACGCAACGGGTTCATCTGATCTTCAAAGGCAAAAAAATTCAAGATGGGCATATAGAACTCCTTTTATATGAATATGATATGAAAAACAAGCAAACAGGCGAACTCTGACAAACACCTCTACACAAAAAACCGGAAGAGCGTGTTCACGATTGTGAATATCTTTATACGAAACCCCCAACCATCAAGAACCACGTTCTATATGAAGGGCAACAACAACCGGGCGTGTATGATGTGAAAAAAAAATTCATTATGCTTCGAGTCAAGAATAAGGTTTTACAAAACAATAATCGACCACTCAGACATCTCACTTTTCTAACGTATACAAAACGGAACCATGGCGTCAATATCCTCATTTTCAACTGTCACATACAACCAATAAATTCCAACATTTTCTCACTTTACAACAAAATCCCAAAATCGATAGCACGATTATCATTCATGCGTGACAGTTTTTTACAGCAAAGCGCCATTTTTTACGCACTCAAGCTGCTTGGGCTGCGCAATCACAGTCGCCGGGAGCTTGAGCAAAAACTTCTGAAAAAGGGGTATGATGCAGGGAGCATTGATGAAACAATGGAGAAGCTGGCAAACCGGGGCGTGCTTGACGACCGGGCGTTCGGCATGGAGCTGATAAGAAGCCGCTCAAGAAGAAAACCGGCAGGAAAACTGAAAATCGCGGCTGAACTCCGCAAAAAAGGGGTGGCGGAGGCCATTATCGACGAACTCCTCAAGGAGTATGACTGCGCGGCACTTTGCCTCCGGGCAGCCGAAAAAAAAATCAGGTCACTGCATGAGGCAACCGAGGCCGGTCGCAAAAGAAAGCTTGAGGTTTTTCTCTGCAACCGGGGCTTTGCATGGCCGGAAATTCAGGGCGCCATCAGGCAGTTGTTTACAACGGGCAGTGATTTTGAGGAGCCCTGCTGAGCCCTGGGCCGTTACCCGTGCACCAGTGAGCCGACCTTTTCAAGGTTCGATTACAACGGAGGGTCAGATATAAAAATAATTCTGTACCTTTCAGCGTAGATAAAACATGGGAAATGGTGAAATTAGACTTTCGTCTCCAACAACTCATTACGGAGTCAACCTGAAATGGCTATTCTGACAATCGACATACCCGACGATTTGAAAAAACGTTGTGAGAGTATCTTTGTTGACCAAACAATTGAAGAGATGCTCGCAAAACTGTTACGAGAAGCCTTGGAGCAAGAAACCGTACATCGCCGTGCCAAGGCCGTAGAGAGGCTGTTAGCCCGGCGGGCTACGACAAAACCAGCCAGTGCACAGGAAATTCAGGCCGCCCGTATGGCGGGACGGTCATGAACATGTACGTATTGGACGCAAGTGTGATTGTAAAATGGCTGATTCCCGAAAATCCCGACGAACATAACGTTACGGAGGCTTTGGCGTTACTCTCTGCTTTACAAGATGGCATGATAGCTGTCAAGCAGCCTTGCCATTGGTTAGCCGAAATCGCGGCGGTCGGTGTTCGCCTGAAGCCAGACACTATTATCGATGATATCGCAGATTTGCAAGAATTGGGCATGGTTACTGTGACCGATATTCAGCCATTATGGAGTATCGCATGTTCTCTATCGACGCGCCTTAACCACCATCTCTTCGACACCCTTTACCATGCTGTTGCTTTACATTCGGACGCGTTGCTGATAACCGCTGATGAACAGTATTTTCGAAAAGCAAAAGATACCGGTAATATCATATTGTTGGCTGATTATCGACCAGTATAGCGCAGAGGAACTTGCGAAATCAAGATAATCCATCTCTATCAACAGCACAGCATGAAAGCAATCACAGCCGCAGGGAACTTGAGCGGCTCTTTCAATCGGGCAGTGATTTTGAGGAGCCCTGCTGAGCCCTGGGCCGTTACCCGTGCACCAGTGAGCCGACCTTTTCGCCGCGAAGCAACCTGGTGAAGTTCCCTTTTTCGTTCATGTTCATCACCACAATGGGGAGTGCGTTTTCGCTGCAGAGGGTGATGGCGGTCATATCCATGACCCGGAGATTTTTGCGAATGACATCACGGTAAGAGATATCGGCAAAAAGCTCGGCGTTGGCATTTTTTTCGGGATCGGAATCGTAGACGCCGTCCACGCGTGTGCCTTTAACAATAATATCGGCTTCAATTTCAATCGCCCTCAATGATGCAGCGGTGTCGGTCGTAAAGTAGGGGTTGCCGGTGCCTGCGCCGAATATAACGACGCGCCCTTTTTCGAGGTGACGAACCGCTTTGCGCCGTATGAACGGCTCGGCCATCTGCTCCATTTTTATGGCTGTCTGCAGACGGGTAAAGACCCCTTTGCGTTCAAGTGCGTCCTGAAAGGCCAGGGCATTGATGACAGTGGCAAGCATCCCCATGTAGTCGGCCTGGACACGATCCATTTTCGCAGCGGCCTCCGACATGCCCCGAAAAATATTGCCCCCACCAATCACGAGGGCAATCTGGGCACCCATGTCGCGGGCCTCCCTGATCTCCTCGGCATAGCGTTCGAGCATCTCGGGGTTGATGCCGTAACCATCCTCTCCGGCAAGAGCTTCGCCGCTTAATTTGAGCAAGATGCGCTTGTAGTGGAGCATATCCTTTATCCTCAGAAAGAAAGGGTTAATAAAAACAAGATTCTCATCAACTTATGTACAAAAAAAAAGCCTCGCAACAACGAGGCTTTTTTTTTATTCTCCCAATTTACAACGGGCAAATTCAATTACATCAACCCTGGCTTGATGCTTTTTGCGAAACTCAACAAGGACATCTGAAACCTTGGTGGTGTTGTCTTTAATGAAGAACTGCTCACTGAGCACAACGTCCTGATAGTACTTTTCGAGCCTTCCAATGACGATTTTATCGACAAAAGCCTCTTTTTTGCCTTGCTCAAGAGCCTGCTGACGATAAATTTCGGACTCTTTGGCAATATACTCGGCGGGCACAAAGGAGCGGTCAACCACAATCGGAGCGGCGGCGGCAACCTGCATGGCAAGATCTTTTGCCAGTTCGCCAACCAGTTCGGGCTTGTCGGTGGCAATATGAATAATTGCGCCGAGCTGTGAACCCGGATGAAGGTAGGCTTCAACAATGCCGTCCCCGGCATCAAGATAGACAAGACGCTTGAGGCCGATTTTTTCGCCAAGCTTGCCGGTCATGGTTTTGATGGCGTCATCCACTATTTCGCCGCCGAAAGCCTCACCAAGCGTCAAGGTCAAGAGCGCTTCGGGAGAGGTGGTACGTGTTGCAAGTGCGAGGTCGGCCAGTGCAGCCGTAAAGCTGGTAAAAACTTCACCACGGGCAACGAAGTCGGTTTCGCAGTTCAGTTCAAGAATAACTCCGGTTTTGTGGTCGGCGGTCATTCTGATGGCGACCATACCCTCGCGGGCATCGCGGTCAGCACGCTTGGCAGCAAGGGCTGCACCTTTCTTGCGCAGATAGTCGATAGCCTGCTGCATATCCCCGCCGGTTTCGTCGAGGGCTTTTTTGCAGTCCATCATACCTGCGCCTGTTATATCACGAAGACTTTTAACGTCTTTTGCTGAAGTCTGGCTCATTGAAATTTCACTCTTATAAGATTATATGGCTCTGTTTATTCGCTGATCTCTTCTTTTTCGTCACCACCGTTCTCTTCGACTTCATCCATCTCGGCGAGCACCTCATTTTCAACCTTGAGTTCGCGTGCCTTGATGACGATATCGGCAACGGCCTTGACCATCAACTGAATGGAGCGGATGGCATCGTCGTTGGCTGGAATGACGAAATCAACGAGTTCAGGATCACAGTTGGTATCGACCATGGCAATGATGGGAATACCGAGCGAGCGAGCTTCCTTGATGGCGATATGCTCTTTTTTGATGTCGACGATGAAAAGTGCGGCCGGAAGGCGGTTCATGGTGGCAATACCACCAAGGATTCTCATGAGCTTCTCTTTTTCACGGCCAAGCATGAGGCGCTCTTTTTTGGTAATCATGTCGTAGGTGCCGTCGGTGGCCATACGGTCGATCGAGTTCATGCGCCGGATGCTCTGGCGAATGGTCTGAAAATTGGTAAGCATACCACCCAGCCACCGCTCGCAGACGTAAGGCATACCTGCGCGCTCTGCCTGTTCGGCAATAATGTGTTTGGCCTGTTTTTTGGTGCCGACAAACATGATCTCCCTGCCGGTCTGCGCGATTGCTCCAAGCGCCTTGAGTGCCTCATCGGCAAGAACGACGGTTTTCTGCAAATCGATAATATGAACACCGTTCTTTTCCATGAAAATGTACGGCTTCATTTTTGGGCACCAGCGGCGTGCAAGGTGACCAAAGTGAACTCCTGCGCGGAGCATCTCTTCAAGCTGAAAATGTGACATGTGTGCTTTTTTATAATTAAGTTTTTCCTCTACCATGCTTTTGCCATCCGGTATCCGGCGCAGAGCGTCGGACACTTCCGGAGAGCTTCATCTGAATGAAGTTCAGAATGGCATGATATGCGAAGTTTTTTTCTGCTATACAATAAACAAGGGCAAAAGCACCAGCGAATTAACGTTTTGAGAACTGGAAGCGTTTGCGGGCCTTTTTGCGTCCGAATTTTTTGCGCTCGACCATACGGGGATCGCGGGTCAAAAGCCTCTCTGTTTTGAGAATGACACGTGCAGCTTCATCAAACTCGGTAAGAGCACGGGCAATTGCAAGGCTTACAGCACCTGACTGGCCGCTGACACCGCCACCCTGAACGTTGATTTTGATATCAAACTCTTCAGCTCTTTCGGTAATGACGAGCGGGCGAAGGGCTTGCTGGCGTTTGAATTCATCCTTGAAATACTCTTCAATCGGCAGCTTGTTGACAATAACCCGGCCTTTTCCCGGAATCATAAAAGCTCGAGCCACCGAGGTTTTACGGCGACCTACTGTATCAATAACCTCTTTCATTCCCAATGCTTTAATATTTAGTTTACTTTCATTTCAACAGGAGACTGCGAAGCGTGCGGATGTTCGGCGCCTGCATAGACCTTGAGCTTTCTGAACAACTGGCGACCGAGATTGTTGTGCGGCAACATGCCCCAAACAGCATTTTCGATAATTCTTTCCGGTTTTTTCTTCAGCAAATCCTTGACGTGGTCAACCTTGACTCCACCAGGATACTGTGAGTGGGAGAAGTAGCTTTTCTGCTCCTCTTTTTTGCCACTGAGCGCAACTTTTTCGGCATTGGTGACCACGATGAAATCACCGGTATCAATATGCGGCGTAAACTGAGCCTTGTGCTTGCCTCTGAGGACTTTTGCAATTTCAGAAGCCATGCGGCCCAGTACCTGACCTTCAGCGTCAACAACGTACCACTTGCGCTCAACTTCTGCCGGTTTTGCTGAATATGTCTTAAAACTTATCGTCTTACTCATTCTCTTGCTCTTGATTATCTGGACTTTTGCGGAAAAATAAAGTTCGTTAATGTAAATTATTCCGCTTAATTCTACAAATTATACCTTATATCGTAAAAGGAATTCCCCTGGGAGCCTCTTTCAACTTTTTTTATCAAGACCGCGTCTGTTCTTATGAAGCCTTTAATTGCTCTGGTAGGCCGTCCTAACGTCGGCAAATCAACCCTGTTCAACCGCATCCTGCGCCAACGAAGCGCCATCGTCGATCCAACCCCCGGCGTTACACGAGACCGCCATATCGCAGAGGGCGAATGGCAAGGCAAGGAGTTTTTGCTGATGGATACCGGAGGCTACAATGCCGAGGGTGACATCATCAGCGTGGCAATGCTTGAGCAGACCCTGACGGCCATCCGTGATGCTGATATTGTTATTTTTTTAACTGATGTTCGTGCTGGCCTCTCCTACGGTGATCTCGAACTCGGCCGTCTGCTGCAGCGAACCTTCAAGCACAAGCAGCTCTTTTTTGCAGTCAACAAGGTTGAAACCCCGCAACTCACCATTGACGCAGCGTCGTTCATCAGTACCGGATTTACCAACCCTTATTTTATTTCGGCCCGTGACGGAAGCGGTATTGCCGATATGCTTGATGAGATTCTTGCGTCGCTGCCTGAAACGGAGAGAGAGCACAGCAACAAAGCGTGTGCCACCCAATTGGCCGTGGTGGGAAGGCCGAATGTGGGGAAATCAAGTTTTGTCAATGCCCTGCTTGGTTCAAACCGTCTGATTGTGTCGAACATACCGGGCACAACACGCGATGCCATCGACAGCCACTTTACCCGCAAGCAGGAAGATTTTGTTTTGATCGATACGGCAGGGCTGAGAAAGCGGACAAAAATTGATGCGGGCATTGAGTACTACAGCTCGCTGAGAACCGAACATGCCATTGAACGCTGCGACGTTGCCCTTGTGATGCTCGATGCCGCTCCGGGCATTGAAAAGCAGGACATGAGAATCATCAATATGGCCGTTGAGCGCAAAAAGGGGGCGCTGCTCTTGATCAATAAATGGGATCTGATTGAGAAGGATTCAAAGACGAGCAAGATTTATGAGGAGGATCTCCGGATGCAGATGGGTAACCTCTCCTACGTTCCGGTGCTCTTTATTTCGGCGCTCACCAAAAAGAACCTCTACCGGGCCATTGATACGGCGCAGGAGATTTGCCGGAACCGCTCCCGTAAAATAAGCACCAGCGTGCTCAACAAGTTTCTTGAGGAGGCGCTTTCGCAGACACATGTTTCCACAAAAACGGGCAAAGAGCTGAAAATCAAGTACATGACGCAGATCAATGCCGCCTGGCCGGTCTTTGCCTTTTTCTGTAATGATCCTCTCCTTGTGCAGCCAAATTTCAGAAAGTTTCTTGAAAACAAGCTGCGCGAAAAGTTCAGCCTGGAGGGAGTCGCCATTTCGATGCGGTTCATGCAGAAATAGGCGCATAGCCACCAATCAACCATAACTGTTTTTTTACAACATAAAACGATAATACTCCATGACGACACTCCATGATGAATCGACACCTTCATCCTGCAGCCATAACGAAGGCAATGGTCACTCACACGCATCCTGCGGCCATCATACTTGCAACAATGAGCGTCCGCTGAAAGAGGTCAAACACATTATTGCGGTAGCTTCAGGAAAGGGCGGAGTCGGAAAATCAACCTTTGCCGTCAACCTTGCCCTCACCCTGGCCCAAACGGGTGCAAAGGTTGGGCTGATTGACGCCGACCTTTACGGGCCGAGCATTCCCACCATGTTCGGACTTGTCGATGCCAAACCGGAAGTTGAGGGTAAAAATCTTGTCCCGCTCGAAAAATGGGGCGTCAAACTGATGTCTATCGGCTTTTTGATTGAGAGCGATACGGCGGTAATCTGGCGGGGGCCGATGGTTTCGAGCGCCGTCAAGCAGTTTATCAATGAGGTGGAGTGGAAGGAGCTCGATTATCTGATTTTTGATCTTCCTCCCGGAACCGGAGATATCCAGATCACCATTGCCCAGACACTTCCCCTGACTGGCGCCATTATTGTCACCACGCCGCAGGATGTGGCCATTGCCGATGTGTCGAAAGCGGTGAGCATGTTCCGCAAGGTTAATGTCCCCATTCTCGGGCTGGTTGAAAACATGAGCTATTACGAACTGCCGGACGGCACAAAGGACTATATTTTCGGGCACCACGGCGGGGAAATTTTTGCCCGTACCCAGGGGCTCGCCTTCCTCGGCTCCATACCCATCGACCGGGCGGTGCGCGAAGGCGGCGACAGCGGCACACCCTGCCTGCTCAGCCATCCCGATTCGGCAACGTCGAAGGCGATCAATCAGGCTGGCATGGAGGTTGTCCGCCGGATTTCCATCATGGAAGCAGAATGCGGCGCCAAACAATGACGAATTTCATATTGTTTTTTTCCGCAAGAGGTTTGATATTGTCGTTCTGTTCTGATACCATAAAAGAGTACCGTTATTTTCAACCATTGTAAACCAAGCATACTATGAGTTCCAGCAAGGATTATCTGCCAAAAAGCGATGCACTCTACGACCAGGTTATTGCCGCACTTGAAACTGTCCGCCCTTACCTGCAGGTTGATGGTGGCGATTGTCAGATTGTCGGGATTACCAAAGAGATGACCGTTGATGTAAAACTGCTTGGCGCATGTGGTTCATGCCCTATGAGCACCCTGACCCTGCGTGCGGGTGTTGAGCAGGCAATCAAAAAAGCAGTGCCGGAAATTGTACGCGTTGAATCAGTGTAAGCACTCAGGCGTCCAGATTTCGCAATAACAGTTCAAGGGAGTCGTCATTGTTAATGAGGACTTCCCTTGCTTTACTCCCGTCGGCCTCACTCACAATTCCACTGTATTCGAGCTGATCCATCACCCGCCCTGCGCGGCTGAATCCAAGCCGGAGACGCCTCTGCAATAGCGACACACTCGCCTGCTGGTGCGTCACAACAAGCCTTGCCGCCTCCTCAAACATGCTGTCTTTGCCATCTTTTTCCTGGTAGCCCGATGACGACATGCCGTTACCCTTTTGCACGTCCGGAGTGGGAAGCACATACATGTTCTTCAGTGCATTTTGCGAGCCGATGAACGAGGTAATCTCCTCAACCTCACCCGAGGAGACATAAGGCCCCTGGATACGCATTGATTTCGGCTGGTTTGAAGGCTGATAGAGCATATCGCCATTGCCAAGCAGTTGCTCGGCCCCGGAGCCATCAAGAATGGTGCGCGAATCGACCCGGCTGGCCACCTGGAAGGCAATACGGGCCGGAAAGTTGGCCTTGATGATGCCGGTAATGACATCAACGGAGGGGCGCTGGGTTGCCACAATGAGGTGAATACCAACCGCGCGGGCGAGCTGGGCAATTCGGATAATCGGCTCTTCGACCTCCCGCCCTGCGGTAATCATCAAATCGGCAAGTTCATCAATAACGACGACAATGTAGGGCAGTGCCTCTTCGGGAAAACGGCGATTGTGGTCGCCGATATTGCGGACCGCCGCTTTTTCAAGGGTTTCATACCGAACCTCCATCTCCTTGACCACGCACTTGAGCGCATAGACCGCCTTCTGGGGATCGGTGATAATCTGCTCATCAATACCGGGAAAACGCATGAGAAAGTGGTTTTTCAGATGATTGTACTGAAACAGCTCCACCCTTTTGGGATCGATCAGCACAAACTTGACCTTGTCGGGGCTGCATGCATAGAGCAGACTGGAGATAATGACATTGATACAGACCGACTTGCCTGCCCCGGTAGCACCGGCAATCAAAAGATGCGGCATGATGGCCAGATCGGCAATATAGACCTCATTGGTGATGGTTTTGCCAAGCACAATCGGCAGCATCATGGTGCTGTTCTTGAATTTTTCGACCTGCAACACTGAACGGAGCCAGACCGTTTTGGCGGTACCGTTGGGAATCTCAACACCAACCGCATTCTTGCCGGGAATAGGAGCGATGATGCGGATACCACGCGCAGAGAGTGCCATGGCAAGGTCATTTTCAAGGGATTTGACCCGGCTGACCTTGACGTCGGGCTCAAGCTCCAGCTCAAAGAGGGTGACCCGGGGGCCGACGGTGGTTGCAATCCTCTTTACATCTATCTTGTATATCTTGAGTTTTTCAAGCAATTTCTGCTTGCTTTCGGCCAGATGCTGCTCATCAATCTCGTCATTGTCATCCGGCACCTTCTCCAAAAGATCAATTGAGGGAAAGCGGTAGGGCTCGCGATCTTTGGTCTGCACTTTCAATCGACGCTCATCAAGGTCGGCCTCTTTTTCATGCACCGCCTTGTGAATGATCATCTCAGGTTCTCCGGGCACTTTTGGCTGCGGTACCAATGAAGGCGGCTCAATGGCCGTGGGCTCCGGAAAGGAGATCTCCGGCCTAATCAGCTCATTCTGTATCGGAGCAACCGCCAAAGCCGCCGATTCCAGCGCCTTCTGTCTCAGCGCCTCTTTTTTCAACTCCTCTTTTTTCAGCTCTTCATTTTTCAGCGCCAGCTTTCTCTGCTCCTCTTTTTTCAGCTCTTCATTTTTCAGCGCCTGCTTTCTCTGCTCCTCTTTTCTCAGCTCTTCATTTTTCAGCGCCTGCTTTCTCTGCTCCTCTTTTTTCAGCTCTCTCTCTTTGGCTTTCAGCCTCTTCTGCTCATCCTTTTTTTTTCGCTCCTCATCAAGCTTTGCCTTGAATGCAATCCACCTCTTGCGACTTGAGGCAATCAAGGGCTGCGCTTCAACCATGAGGGCATCGAGGAGCCCCTTTCCCATATAGATGGTCAAGACAAGGGCAAGAACAGTGAGAAGCACCCAGGCGCCCGCTTCGCCAATGACCTTGAGTTTCTCTGCAAGCATTCTTCCAATCGATCCTGACAGAGGGTCACTGAACCGGGTAGAGGTAAGGCCGAACATGGCGGAGATGACCACTGAAAGCGTCGAGCTGTAGAGAAAATAGAGCAGTGCGGGTTTAAGACTTTTTGCACGGTACATCGACCAGCCCCAGAAAAACAGGGCTGTGAGGGGGAAAATGACCGGATAACCGTACGTTCCAATAAAAAAAGAGGAGAGCTTGACCCCCAAGGGTCCGAACGGATTGTGGATGCTCTCAGCCGCATTCAGCGCCTCCTTGCTGAAAACTTCAAGCCAGCCAACACTTGACAATGTCGATTCATCTTCGTGATGAAAACCAAGGAGAAAGCAGATCAGCAAAAAGGAGACAAGCATGAGAACGATGCCCATCAGCTCCCTCTGCAGCGAATCGCGGTTGTGGCTCTTTACCCTGGCTTCTTTATACTCTTTTTTCATTTTCACCTCTGCACTCACTCCTGTAATACATTATTGCGTTCAACCCAAAGAGGTTGTAACCAGCGGCAGACGCCTGATAACACCGGCATGGAAGTTCCCGCGCACGTCAACCAGGATGGGGGTGCCCACCTTGATCTGTTCGCGCAACACATTGCAGGTACCAACAGGCTCCTGAAGCGTCGGCGAAAGCGTGCCGCTGCAGACCCAGCCAATCTCCTCGCGTTCAGTGTTGTACACCTTGAAATGCTGACGCGGAAGAACACGCCCGTCAAGCGAGAAGCCTGCAACTCCCCTCTTCAGGTCAAGCGCAACCTGCCGGCACGCCTCCCTGCCTATAAAATCACCTTTATCCATTTTTACCACCCATTGCAGCCGCGCCTCAAGTGGATTGGTCTGTTGATCAATTTCATGACCGTAGAGGGAGTATCCCATTTCAAGGCGGAGCGTATCGCGTGCACCAAGACCAATGGGTTGAATACCGCTCTCCCTGCCCGCCTCAAACAGAGCTTCCCATAAGGGGCGCGCCACCTCATTGGGCAGGCAGATCTCCACTCCCTTTTCGCCGGTATAGCCGGTTCGGGCAATCATCACCTCTGAACCCTGGAAGAGAAGTTTACAGAAATGGAAAGAGCCAAGCGCCTCAACAGCAAAGTCAGGAAAAACTTTTGCAAGAATATTGAGGGCAAGAGGGCCCTGCAAGGCTATCAATGAGAGCTGGTCGGTGTAATCCTCAAGCACAACCCCTTCAAAAGCTCCGATATGCTGCTGCAACCACTCAAAATCTTTTGGGGCGTTGCTTGCGTTGACAATAAGAAAAAAGGTTTCACTGTCGATGCGGTAGATAATCAGGTCATCAACAATGCCGCCGTCGGGATAGAGCATGAGGTTGTACTGCGCCTGAGAGTCGGCCACCTTGTCAAGATCGTTGGTAGTCATGAACTGGAGAAACTCCTTCGCCCTTGCGCCACGAACATAAAAGTTGCCCATGTGCGACACATCAAAAAGCCCTGCCGCGTTGCGTACCGCGTTGTGCTCGGCAATAATTCCCCTGTACTGTACCGGCATCAGATAGCCACCGAAATCAATAATTTTGGCTCCAGCCTCTTCATGCCAGGAGTACAACGCTGTTTTTTTCATAACGACCCTACGACTAAAGTTATTGAGTGGAGGTACAACTGAGTGTAAAAAAACATTTAAACAGAAAAATCAAAGCTTTTTTTCAGGAGGAAGAGAATTTTACCATATAAACAGCACCCATTCTGTACGATAATTTTATCTCCCGAGCCAATAGGAAGGATGGCGCTTAAGATGCATAACTGCAATCACAAGCACTTCATCTGAAAGAATCTTGTATAAGAGGGCAAATGGAAACTGACGAACGAGACTTCGACGAACAGCATACCTTATTTCAGGATAAGCTTCTGGGGTTTTTTCTATACGAGCGACAGCCTCATCTATCCGACCAATGAAATCTCGACCAAGACCTTCGGCCTTATTTTGATAATAAAACATGGCTTCAAGCATTTCATCTTCAGCCGGCTTCAAAAATCGTACCTTTTTCATCCGAGTAGTTCTCGTGCATCATGAAGAACGTCGGCAGCAGTTCTTGCTGAAACCGCCCCACCAAGGTAAGCCTGGTACCTCCTTTCTGCCTCTTCAATCCACAAAGCTTCATTTTCCTGACCTGCCAAATCATCAAGGCTCGCAAGAAGATACTCTGCAAGCTCTGCTCGAGCCTGCAGGGGCAAAGCCATAACCTCTCGTTTAATCTCTAACAAATTATTCATTTCATACTCTCCCCGATACATTAACGTCTAAGCAATTATCTAAAAAAAAGAGACACTCACCTCCCCCGGCCAATAATCACCTCATTGGCAAGTTCGTTGCGATCACCGGTTTTCAGAGGAAAATGGACGGCGAGAATCTCGGCGCACCGGTCAACTGCTGCACAAATTGCTGCGGCCTGCCCTTTGCTTTTGATGCCACGGACGATGATTCCGACAATCTCCTGCCAGAGTTCCTTGTCAACCTTGACGTTAATGCCCCTGTCGGCAACCACTCGGACGTTGTGTTCAAAAAGTGAAATATAGATGAGAATGCCGGTATGGTCAATAGTCTGGTTAATATCCTTGTGATAAAAGGAGTTAATGGCCGCCTCTTCGACCTCTTCCTTCATGTCGGAGGCTGTGACAAAGAGGCGTTTGAGCAAAGGAGTGCGTTTGAGCACTTCATGGAGCACAATAAACGAGCAGGCAAAAACTTCAAGAAAGAGCCACATACTCTCCCTTCCGGTGAGAAGCGCCACGGCGATGCCGAGGAACATGGCAAGAAGCACGCTGCCGATCATGCTGGCGAGGGGATAGTGGTAGCTTGAGGGAACCACCATCACCACAATTTCACCCGAAGTGCGCTTTTCAGCCTCTGCTATTCGCGCCTCAATCTGAAGCCGCTCCCCCGCCGTCAGAAACTTTTCCGCCGTCTCTTTCATCTTGATCTCTTTTTTAAATATGGCAGTTACCAATTCCCTGATGCACCACCGCCGCCAAAACCGCCGCCGCCGCCACCAAAGCCTCCTCCTCCACCGCCGCCGCCAAAGCCGCCACCGCCATAGAAGCCGCCTCCAAAGCCGCCGTTGGCCATCGGGCCGCCTCTGTGGCCCCGGAAAATCTGGCTGATAAAATAGATCACCAGCAGAATAAGAATAAGCAAGGTCGATGAGGGCTTGCTACCCTTCCCTTTCGTCTGAGGCTTGGCCTTGTACTCGCCATGAACCGCCGCAATAATTGACGAAACCCCTTTGGTGAATCCGGCATCGAACTGACCTGCCTTGAAGGCTGGAGCAATCTCATCTTGAACAATTCGCCCGGCAAGCAGATCGGTCAAGCTCCCTTCAAGACCGTAACCCACCTCAATGCGCATCTTGTGGTCATCGCGTGAAACAATGAGCAGCACACCGTTGTCGGAACCTTTATGGCCTATCTTCCATGTTTCGGCCACCCGTATCGAAAAGTTTTCGATTGGCTCCTCCTGAAGCGATGGAATGGTCAGAATAACAATCTGCGTCGACTCGGCAGCCTCAAACTGCTGAAGCCGGGCCTCAAGCTCCGCACGCACCGGTGCGGAGATCATGGCACCATAATCGTTGACCCGCCCTGAAAGAGCGGGTACCGGAATTGCCGCAAAGCCGTTGAGGGGGAGAAACCCAATCAGCGCAAAGAGCAGAAAAAGTATACCCCTCAGTCGGGATTTTGTCAAATTGTTCATGGCAGACTGCACCATCAAAATTTGACTGCTGGCACCGCTTTTGCGGCTTCATCAGCCTTGAAATACTCCTTGGCTTTCAGCTTCAACAACATGCTGTTGGTCATTGAGTTCGGAAATTTCCTGATTGAGAAGTTGAAAATTGCAACGGCCTCGTTGTAGCGCTGACGGGCAACACTGATGCGGTTTTCGGTTCCCTCAAGCTGATTCTGCAAATCGCGGAAGTTCTGGCTGGCCTTGAGATCAGGATAGCGTTCTACCGCCACAAGCAGGCGCGAAAGGCTTGAAGAGAGTCCGCCCTGGGCACTGCTGAATTTTGCCATGGCTGCCGGATCGCTAAGCATGGCGGGGGTGAGCTGAATGGAGGTCGCTTTGGCCCTCGCTTCAACAACGGCGGTAAGCGTCTCCTTTTCAAAGTTTGCCGCACCCTTGACCGTTGCCACAAGGTTCGGCACCAGGTCACCCCTGCGCTGCAACTGCGACTCCAGATCGCCCCACGACTGGTTTACCGCCTCTTCATTCTGCTGTATAACGTTGTATCCGCAACCGTAAAGGGTGCTGAAAAAAAGAAAAAATGCAACAACTCTCGCCATCGACACCTTCATAACGCTCTCCTTGCTCTTGTTTATGCTGTTAATCATACCTCTCATAAGAAAAATATACAAAAAATCTACCGCTCACCGCAAAAAAGCATCACGCTCACACCGCTACCCAAAGAGAACCCCTGCGGATGGTTCAGTTGACAAGCCGTTCAACCGTGAAAATTCCCTGAACTTTCTTCAGCTTCTCCATCAGGGTATTCAGTTTATCGGCATTGCGAACGTAGATTATCATAGTACCAACAAACATTCCGTCATGGGCGTTCAGCGAAATGGTGCGGATATTGGTATCAAATTTGGAGATGACTGTCGTAAGCTGGTTCATGATGCCAAGACGGTCTTCACCCACAATCTTGATACCGGCAAGAAAATCGGTTTCAACTTTGCGGTTCCACGATACCGAAACCGTGCGCTCGCTTTTGAGCAGATTTTCGTTACTGACATTGACGCAGTTCTTGCGATGAATTTTGACACCTTCAGCCGTCACAAAGCCGATGACGTCATCACCGGGAACAGGCTGGCAGCAATTCGCGTAGGCATAGGCAATATTATTCATACCGGCAATAACAACCTCATCCTTTTTGGACGAGGCACGCTCATCGCCCTGTTCCTGGCGCGCTTTCTGCAGATAATCCTCAACCTCACGCGCTTCATCAGTGAGGGTTTTTGCGACCGACTCCTCTTTGCGGAAATTGGTAACCCGCTCAATAACCTCTTCTCCGCTGATCTGCTGGCTGCCAAGAGCGTTAAAGAAATCTGCCGGAGTTTTAAGCCCATACCCCTTCACCTGCTGAATGATATCTCCGTCAGAGAAAAGCCTTTTGGTACCGGCAACCATTTTCTCCCACATCCCCCGCCCCTTCTCAATCTGCAGCCTGCGCTCTTCATTGATGGCCGAACGGATTTTCAGCTTTGCCCGCTGGGTTACAACCATTTTGAGCCAGTCCTGTTTCGGTTTCTGACTTTTCGAGGTGATGATTTCGACCCGGTCACCGGATTTAAGCTGCGCATTCAATCGAACAATCTTGCCGTTCACCTTGGCCCCGATACAGCCGTTGCCGATCTCAGTATGGATGGAGTAAGCAAAATCGATTGGCGTGGCATCGGCTGGCATGGTTTTCATATCTCCTTTCGGAGTGAAAACGTAGATCTCGTCACGATAGAGATTGAGCTTGAACCCCTCCATAAAAGAGGCCGCCGAATCGGCATCCTTGATAAGCTCTCTGGCCCAGCGGAGAAACGAATCAATTTGAACATCGTCGCGTGATATCTTCTCCTTGTAGCGCCAATGGGCCGCAACACCGAGCTCGGCAAACTCATGCATGCGCTTCGTGCGGATTTGCAGTTCAACCATGTGGCCTTTTGGGCCGATAATGGCCGAATGGAGCGACTGGTATCCATTATGCTTTGGCACGGAAATATAGTCCTTAAAATACTGCGGAACCGGTGGATATTTTTGTGTAATAAAGCCATAGACCGAAAAGCAGTCGGCAATGCGCTCCGTATCGACAATCACCCGAATACCGTACAAATCGTGAATGTCCTCAAAATCCCGGTTCTTGCTGCGCATCTTGTTGTAGATCGAAAAGAGATGCTTGGCCCGCCCCTGTATCTCTACCTTGAACTCCTGCTGCTCAAGATCAGCCTTGATGGGAGCAATGATCTTTGCCAGATAACTGACACGGTTCCCCTTGCCCATGCGCATTTTCTGCTGGAGAAAGCCGTACATCTCCGGATCGATAAATTTAAGGGCGAGGTTTTCGAACTCTACCCTCATTTTTCCAAGACCGAAACGATGCGCAAGAGGGGCATAAATATCCCTTGTTTCAAGAGCAATCTTCAGCCGCCGATGCTCCGGCAGCGATTCGAGTGTGCGCATATTATGCAGCCGGTCGCAGAACTTGATGAGAATAACACGGATATCCTTGACCATCGAGAGCAGCATCTTGCGGAAACCTTCAGCCTGGGTTGTCTCCCGGTTAATGGTAATACCGGAAATCTTGGTCAGCCCTTCAACAATTTCGGCAACTTCAACACCAAGTTCAGCCACAATATCTTCGTAGGTATAGCCGCTATCCTCAATAACATCATGCAAAAGCGCTGCCGCCACAGAGACGTCATCAAGGGGAAGCTCATTGAGCAGAATGGTGGCAACTTCGACCGGATGAAAAAAAAACGGTTCCCCTGAAGCCCTTTTTTCGCCGTCATGTGCCCGATAGCACATAAAAAAGGCCCGCTGAATCAGCGATTCATCAACATTTTTGAGATTCTTCTGCGCAAGTTGGAGTATCTCGTTGAGTTTATTGTAATGCTCTTCCCCTATTTGTGCTAACATTGCAAACGAACTGAAGTAAATGAACAAAAAGACAAGCTCACCCCAAACATAGAAAAAAAAGCCGTCACAGGGTAGAGTTCTCCGGGCCACGGTATATTTAATTATAACAAAAACGTATATTCAAGCAACAAAAGAGCAGGGAAAACAATCTCTGCCTCTCCACTTGTACTCTTGAGATGTAACGCCATAAACCCCTGATTACCCGAAAAACGAATCACCGCAGGGGTTTTACATTTTCGAAACGATTGACTTTTCAGCTCAATCTGGTCATAAATTTTAGATTCACAGGGAAAATCGCAATGTCATCCAGGCAAAAAAACACTCCCCGCAAAAAAATTGCACAAAATACTTTGGCCGTACAAACACAGGCGAAGTTCCAGCGAGCCCTGCAACTTCACCAGCAAGGCCAGTTGGCAGAGGCACTGGCACTCTACGAAGAGGTACTGCAATCACAGCCTGGGCATTTTGATGCACTGCACCTTTCAGGGGTTATAGCATATCAGACAAATCATCCCGAAAAGGCTGTGGAGTTGATTAAAAAAGCCATTGACATCCAGCAGAACAATGCGTCAGTTTACTACAATCTTGCTCTTGCACTCCATGAACTCAAAAAATTTGAGGACGCTGTGGCAAGTTATGACCAAGCCATTGCACGGAAGCCTGATTATGCAGAAGCTTACTGTAACCGCAGTAATTCACTCAAGGAACTTGCACAATTTGACGATGCCATAACGAGTTGCGACCGGGCCATTACCCTAAAACCCGACTACGCATTAGCTTATTTCAACCGGGGCGTTGCGCTTCAGGAGCTCGGGCAACATGACAATGCTGTCGCGAGTTATGACCGGGCCATTGCGCTGAAGCCTGACTACGCATCAGCTTGTTGCAATAAGGGCAATGCGCTCCTGGAACTCAAGCGATTTGACGATGCTGTCGCAATTTATGACCGTGCTATTGAAATAGCAGCCGAATATGCAGAGGCTTACTACAACAGGGGCGTTGCGCTCAGAAAAATACAACAATACGAAAATGCTCTGGCGAGTTACGAAAAGGCTCTTGCACTTAAACCTGATGGTGAATTTTGGCTTGGAATGTATCTGCATACCAAATTAAGAATTTGTGACTGGAGCGCCTTCGACCTTTACGTCAATCAACTTGCTGAAAAAATAGAACGCTGCGAAAAAGTTTCAGTACCATTTCCAATTCTTGCAATAAAAGATTCCCTCTCCTTACAAAAAGCGGTTGCAAGAATTTTTATACAGGAAAAATATTCTGCTGCCTATGCGCTTCCTGAAATCCCAAAGCGCAAACGCCATGACAAAATACGCATTGGATACTACTCGGCTGATTTTCGCGTTCATCCTGTCTCTTTTTTAACAGCAGAGCTGTTTGAAGTGCACCATAGAGACGCATTCGAGCTTTTTGCATTTTCATTTGGGTCTGATACACAGGATGAAATGAGAGAACGAATCAAGGTTGCGTTTGATCGCTTTCTTGATGTACGAAACCTCTCCGACATGGAAGTTGTAAAGCTTTCCAGAAGCCTGGAAATTGATATTGCCATCGATTTGGGAGGATTCACGCAAGATGCCCGTCCCGGTATTTTTGCACTAAGGGCAGCGCCAATACAGGTCAACTATCTTGGCTATCCGGGAACAATGGGAGCGGACTATATTGATTATATAATTGCTGACCAAACACTGATACCAGAAAACTGCAAGCAATACTATACTGAAAAAATTGTCTCACTTCCCGACAGTTATATGGTAAACCCCTCAAATCGCAGGGTTGCCGACAAAGTGTTTACCCGTGAAGAGTTTGGCTTGCCAGAAACCAGCTTTGTTTTCTGCTGTTTCAACAACAACTACAAAATCACTCCCGCCACTTTTGATGGATGGATGCGGATCCTCAAACAGACAGAGGGAAGCGTGCTCTGGCTTTTTGAGGATAATGTAAAAGCCGCAAGCAATTTACGAAAGGAAGCAACTGAAAGGGGTGTTGATGCCGAGAGGCTGATTTTTGCAAAACGGGTACCCCTTCTTGCAGAACACCTCGCAAGGTATCGATCGGCAGATCTCTTTGTCGACACCCTGCCGTTCAATGCCCATACAACAGGAAGTGATGCTTTGTGGGCTGGATTGCCACTGTTGACCTGCATGGGAGAGTCTTTCGCCAGCAGGGTGGCGGCAAGTCTCCTCAATGCTATCCAGTTGCCTGAACTTGTCACTTCTACACAAGAAGAGTATGAAGCTTTGGCCGTTGAACTTGCCACCAATCCGGAAAAGTTAAGGCTGATTCGGCAAAAACTGGAGCAGAACCGCCTGACAACACCTCTGTTTGATACGCAACGT
>CAIQGA010000157.1 GCA_903871235.1 uncultured Chlorobiaceae bacterium | reverse complement strand
GGTTCATGGCTGCAAGGCGCCAGGTGGTGGGGTTGGACTCCTGACCGTAGATGGAGATGTCGCCAATGCGGCCACCATGCGATTCAATGAATTTTTCGGACTGTACAAACATACCGCTTGAGCCGCAGCAGGGGTCGTAAACCTGCCCTTGATGGGGGGCAAGCACGGCCACCAGTGTTTTAACGATGCTTGGCGGTGTATAGAACTGTCCGCCCCGTTTGCCTTCGGCGCTGGCGAATTGGCCGATAAAGTATTCGTAGACCTGACCAAGCAGGTCGGATGGGCTCTGACCGGTTTCGCCAAAGCCAATTTTGGAGACAAGGTCAACCAGTTCACCGAGTTTGCCGTCAGGGAGCTGAACGCGGGCGTAGCGTTTATCGAGAATACCTTTGAGTTTGGGGTTTTCAACCTCTATGAGGGTCAGCGCTTCGTCTATGCGTTTGCCGATGTCGGGCTGTTTGGCCTGTGCGCGAATGGTTTCCCAGCGGGCCCCTTCGGGCACCCAGAATACGTTGGATTCGCGGTAGTAGTCGCGGTCTTCGAGTTCTTCAATAAGATAGCTTTGATTGGTGTCGCTGAGATAGTAGTCGTCATCGGAGTCCTGAAAGCGCAGGGTGAGCTGCATTCGGTGGGTCTGAAACGAGTCGGAGATATATTTCAGGAAAATAAGGCCAAGAACGATATGCTTGTATTCTGCCGGGTCCATGTTGGCCCGCAACTTGTCGGCAGAGGCCCAAAGCATTTTTTTGATCTCTTCTGTCATTATTTGCTAACCAATATTTTTGGGGTGTTCACTTCTCTTCAAATCCCGGACGAAAACTCCGGGGCACAAATGGCGTGGATTGCTCTCGCGGTTCAGACAGCGAAGCCAGTGACTCTGCGATAAAACTGACAGGTAAATCAGGATTATCAAGCGCCGCCCTGCCTATCCGCGCCAAGCATTCGATCTGTTCTGCAACGGCATCAACAATCCAGTCAGCTCCACAAAGCACACAAACTTTTGCAGGCACATCACGGATCTCAACAACTCCATACCCAAGCTCTACCGTCAATGTGGTTTTTCCTGGAGCTTTTTCGCCCCCGCATAACGGGCAGAGAAAACTATCGCTCTTCATGTTCATTGTATTACCGGCAAAAAGCCAGCCACCTGCTTTGATTTTCATTACTTTCGTCAAGTTAGATATTTCTGTGCTTGTTTCTTGTCTCTGGCACAGGGAATTCTTCTGCTTGACTGTTGAAAATGGAACTGCGAACGCTCCCCTGCTCCTCAACATCCCCCACGCTCTCTTGTATAATCCCCTGAATTTAACTATCCTGCAAGATAGTTTCTCATCTTGGGGGTGCTGACTCTTTTCCACCGTAGCAGCGGGGAGAAAGGAGAGCTGAGAATAGACCCTTGTAACTTGATGCAGGTAATGCTGACGCAAGAAAAGATGAAGCTGGCTCTGTGTTTCCTGTGATCGTCCCACTCTTCCCGCTTCTCTCTGGCGCACTGCTGGCCTGCTTAACCATACCGAAAACCATGAATTGTCCGGAGAAGCGCAGTAATGCCGTCCCGTCAGAGAAAATCTATGTCAAGGGCTCCCTCTATCCGATTGAAGTGGGTATGAAGCGGCTCAAGCTGAGCAAAACCTACCTCTGCAACAATCAGGAGTTCTCTTCCTTTCCGCTCTATGATACCAGCGGCCCCTGTTCTGATCCCTCTATCACCATTGACCCTGAAAAGGGGCTTCCCCGCATACGCGATGGCTGGGGCTTTCGGCGCGAAACAACAGCGGGTTCCGCCATCACCCAGATGCACTTCGCCCGCAAAGGAATCATTACACCGGAAATGGAGTATGTGGCCATCAGGGAGAACCAGCAACTGGAGGAGTGGATCACTTCGTTTTCGAGGGGTGGCGTCAAGGTTGTGCCAATAACACCGGAGTTTGTGCGCCAGGAAATTGCTGAAGGGCGGGCCATCATTCCGGCCAACATCAACCATCCTGAGCTTGAACCGATGATTATCGGGCGCAAGTTCCGCGTCAAGATCAATGCCAATATCGGGAACTCCGCTCTCGGCTCCTCGATTGAGGAGGAGGTTGAAAAGGCTATCTGGTCATGCCGCTGGGGGGCTGATACCGTCATGGATCTCAGTACCGGCGCAAACATCCATCAAACCCGTCAGTGGATTTTGAGAAACTCCCCGGTGCCGATTGGAACGGTGCCCATCTATCAGGCACTTGAGAAAGCCGGGGGGAAGGCTGAAGCGCTCACCTGGGAGCTTTACCGCGATACGCTGATTGAGCAGGCAGAGCAGGGTGTTGACTATTTCACCATTCATGCGGGCATCCTGCAGGAGCATCTCCCCTTTGCTGAAAAGCGGCTGACCGGCATTGTCTCTCGTGGCGGCTCAATCATGGCGAAGTGGTGCAAGTACCACAAGCAGGAGAACTTTCTCTACACCCATTTTGAGGAGATCTGTGAAATTTTGCAGCGCTACGACGTTGCGGTCTCGCTTGGCGATGCCCTGCGGCCAGGCTCGATTTTTGATGCCAACGATGAGGCGCAGTTTGGTGAGCTCAAGGTGCTTGGTGAACTGACGAAGGTTGCCTGGAAATATGAGGTGCAGGTGATGATTGAGGGACCGGGTCACGTGCCGCTCCATCAGATTAAGGAGAACATGGACAAGGAGCTTGAGTACTGCCACGAAGCTCCCTTCTACACCCTCGGGCCTCTGATTACCGATATTGCTGCCGGGTATGACCATATCAATTCGGCCATCGGCGGTGCGCTGATTGCAAGCTATGGCTGTTCAATGCTCTGCTATGTCACCCCCAAGGAGCATCTTGGCCTGCCGGATAGAAATGATGTGCGTGAGGGGGTTCTTGCCCACAAGGTGGCAGCCCACGGCGCGGACATAGCAAAAGGTGACCCTGTTGCCTGGCTTCATGATGAGCTGATGAGCAGGGCACGCTATTCATTTGCCTGGGAAGACCAGTTCAACCTTTCGCTTGACCCGGAAAAAACCCGTGCAGTGCATTCCGAGAGCATGGCTGCAAGCGGCCATACCGAAAAAAACCCGGAGTTCTGCACCATGTGCGGGCCCGATTTCTGTTCAATGAAAAAGTCGAAGGAAGCGGCGGAGCAGGAGTAACTGTAGTGGTTAGTGGTTAGTGATTAGTGGCCAGTGGTTAGTGGATAGTGGATAATTGACAGTGGACAATGGGGGCCACTGTCAATTGATCGAACGAAGAGAATTTAAAGCGAGGCGGCTTTGACGATTGCGACGAAATCTTCGGCATTGAGGGCGGCTCCGCCGATGAGTCCGCCATCAATATTTGGCATGGCAAAGAGTTCGACGGCGTTGGATGGTTTCACACTTCCACCGTACTGGATACGAACTTTCTCTGCGGCTGACTGCCCGTAGAGTTCAGTGATAAGGGTGCGGATAAAGAGATGCACCTCTTCAGCCTGTGCTGAACTTGCGGTTTTACCTGTCCCGATGGCCCATACTGGCTCGTAGGCAATGACAATGGCGCTGATATCGCTGATACCCTCAAGCCCTTCCCTGACCTGTGAGGAGATGACAGTTTCCATGACGCCCGATTCACGCTCTGCAAGTGTTTCACCGACGCAAAGAATAACCTTGAGCCCTTCCGACAAAGCCTTTTTCACCCTCAAATTGACGGTGGCGTTGGTTTCGCCAAAATACTGACGGCGCTCGGAATGGCCGATGATCACGGAGGAACAGCCAACGGCAAGAATCATTCTGGCCGATACTTCCCCAGTGAAAGCTCCATCATTTTCATAATGGCAGTTCTGGGCAACAAGCTGCACTTCACTGCCAGCAATCACCTTTTCTGTGGCATCAAGGGCGAGATAGGTCGGTGCAATACCAACTTCACAGCCTGAAAATCCTTCACCAAGTGCTTCAACAACTTCCGTTGCAAGCTGTACCGATTCGGCTACACTGTTGTTCATCTTCCAGTTGCCGACTACAATTTTTTTACGCATCTCTTTTTTTTAATAATCCGTTTTTATTTCACAGTATATCCGATCGATCCCATTGATAGCGAAGCTATGTTTTCCTGAACGGGCATCCTTGAGTTTCAGGTTACTGCTGTCAACAGCAATGACCCTTCCATGCCACACCCTCTCTTCGTTGGTGACAAGGTTCACTTCACGGTTCAGTAGCTCCTGATTGCCGCTGATCCTCGCCTGACGATAGATAATTTGACGTTTCCCCATGGGAAAATTGGTTTAACTGGTTTTTGATTGGCTTTATTTAACAAAAATCTCCAATATCTCATAGTGAAGTTCCCCTTTGGGCACCACTATCTGAACTTTTTCACCAACCGCCTTTCCGATGAGTGCCCTTCCAACTGGAGAGCGAACAGAAATTTTACCCAAATCGGAGTCGGCCTCTTCGGAAGAGACCAGCGTATATTCAATGATCTCGCCTGGATCATCAAGATTGCGAAGCTTTACTGAGGTGAGGATATAGACCTTGTCGGTCTTGATCTGTTTCGGATCAAGAATCGTGGCCGAAGCAAGCTTGTTTTCGAGGTCGGCAATACGCGCCTCAGTATGTGACTGCTCCTCTCGTGCTGCATCGTACTCGGCGTTTTCGCTCAGATCGCCATGGGCTCTCGCTTCAGCAATTTTTTCCAGAACTTCCCTTCTGGTTTGATGAACCAGCACATATAATTCCTCTTTCAGCCGGTTATATCCATCATTTGTCAGGTAAATTCTGTCAGTCATCTCTTGTGCTGTTTTTGTTTAAAAAAAGAAAATAACTCCATAAGTGCAATTTGCCGAGGCAAACGGACAGGATGAAAAACGAAAAAAGTAAAGTCAGCAGCTCGCCACTGACTTTACTTCAAATCAATGTACCATTCTTAATCCTTCAGGCAAAACAACTTTACACTTTAAGCGCAAAATAGAGGGAAAAAGATTACTCATTTACCAAGGCCTCAATGTTTTCAACGGCCGTTAATCCTGCCTTCATTTTGTTCATGGTCTCTTCGTATTCAGACTCTGGTTTTGAATCGGCCACAATACCCCCGGCAGCCTGAAAATAGATAATACTATCTTCAATCACCATTGTCCGGATGGCAATTGCCGTCGTGAGATTGCCCTTGAAATCAAGGAATCCAACGGCGCCACCGTACAAACCGCGCTTCTCCTTTTCAAGCTCATAGATAATCTCCATTGCACGAACTTTCGGAGCGCCCGTGAGAGTTCCCGCCGGAAAGCAGGACCAAAAGGCATCCATTGCACCAAGTTCGTCACGAAGTTCACCTCGAACATTACTGACAATATGCATCACGTGAGAGTATTTTTCAATAACCATCATCTCATTTGTCTCGACGGTGCCGATTTTGGCAATTCTGCCAATATCATTCCGGCTCAAATCAATCAGCATCAGATGCTCGGCCAGCTCTTTTTCGTCGGCAAGCAGCTCACGGGCATTGCGTTCATCCTCTTCAAAAGTGCTTCCGCGATGCCGTGTACCCGCAATAGGCCTGGTATCGACAATGCGACGCCCCTCGCTGTCACGCTCAACCTTGACCAGCAGTTCGGGTGATGACCCGACAATCTCGAACTCTTTCAGGTCAAAGTAATAGAGATAGGGAGAGGGGTTGATCGTTCTCAGCATCCGATACACATCGAAAGGGCGGGTATTGAGCGGACGGCGAAGACGCTGTGAAACCTGTACCTGAAAAATATCGCCCGCCAAAATATACTCTTTGGCATGCTCTACCTTCTGCAGGTACTCTTCTCTCGTTGTATTTGAAACAACCCGCTCAGGCTGCTCTGCCTGAAAAACAATCTCCTCACGCTGAAGCGGACGAAACATCTGCTCGGCGATCAGCTCTATTTTTGCCAATGCCGCAGGCTTGTCGCTCTCATCAAGGTAGTTTGATATAATGAAAACCTTGCGCATGATATTGTCGAAAACCACAAGCGTATCGCAGAAAAGCAGAAAAATATCAGGCATTCCTGCCGGATCAGCAAGTTCAGCCTTTGGAATCTTCTCGACAAGATGCATTGCATCGTAGCCGAAGTAGCCAAAAACACCAGAGGTGATCATCTGGGGTGTCCCATTCTTTTTTCTTGGTATCTCTTCACTGTCGAATGCGGCAAGGGTAAGGTCTATTTTCTGACGAAGGTCAGATTCTTCACCGGAAATTCTGCCAAGATCACTGAATTTCTCATCAAGAATTTCAAGATCGGCCGCCCCGTCCACGAATCCCTTGAGGATTGCAACAGGATCTATGGCAATATAGGAAAAGCGGGCAAGAAGCTCCTCACCCTCCACCGATTCGAGCAGGCATGAAAAGGGGCGACGGAGTTTGAGATAAACTGAAACTGGCGTCTCGGTATCGGCATGAACCTCCTTGAAGAGCGGCTTGAGACAATAGGGCGCATGCCGTTGATTTTCTGGCATAAAAGCAGTGAGCTGAACTGGTTATTGTTTACCTTGTTACCATGTCGATACAATAAAAAGGAATTTGTATCAATAAAAAAAGAATTCCTGCCGGTACTGTTCGGCAACGGATGAAACCGAGAAGCAATCATGGGTCCCCGATTTCCACACAGAACGTTCGTGATAAACTGGCTGAAAGCACTGTTGCTCTCCCCAGGCATACTCTTTCCTGCGTCATATCTTCTGGTCTATCTTTCCACCAATATCTACCTGAACGCCGATTTTAAAGAGAACCTTTCCCGTTCAATAACCCAGGCAACCGGCAACACCTGGCAGATCAACATCAAAAGCGTGAAATCCGGTCTGGTTCTGAACTCAGTTACACTCGATACCATTGAACTTACGCCAACTGCCCGACGTCAAAACAACGAGCAACATTTCAGTCATGCCATTACCATCAAAACCCTCGAGATAGCCTGCCCTGAGCTTCAGAATATTCTCTTCAGCCGCAAAGAGCGACTCCTGTCAACAAAAACGGTCTGCGAAAAGATTCTTTCCGATGAGCGTCTCATTCAATGAACCATCAATCCCGGGCGCGTCCATCGAATTGAGCCAAGTTTTCCGATGGGGTCAGTGAGCAATGAGAGATCGGGATCCCATGACCAGTAAACCATCAACGCCTGGCCAACAAGATCCCTTTCCGGCAAAAATCCCCAGAAACGGCTGTCGAGGCTGTTGTCACGATTGTCACCCATTGCAAAGTAATAGTTATCCTGAACGGTATACTCCTGAACCGGAGCGCCGTCAACAAAAACCTCTCTCCCCTGCAAGCTCACCTCGTGCCCTTCATCGGCAACAAGCGAACTGTAAAGCGGATAGGTTGCCGCAGTGAGCTGCACAACATCTCCCTTGCGCGGAATACGTATGGGCCCGTAGTTATCCTTGTTAAAACTGGAAAACTGCGGGAAAATCATATAATCCGCCTCACCAGCGGGCACTCGGGTTCCGATAAACTGTGCATGTTCCGGCAGAGCCACCGGCTTTTTGTTGATAAAGAGCTGCTGGCCATGAATCTCAAGAGTATCACCACTGAGAGCCACACAGCGCTTGATATAGTTCAGTGAACGATCTTTGGGATACTTAAAAACAATAATGTCACCACGCTCAACCTTGTCAACTGCTGGAAGACGAATCTCGGTAAAAGGCACTTTTGGCCCATAGACATATTTATTGACAAAAAGAAAATCACCTGCAAGCAGTGTGCTCTCCATCGATCCGGTGGGAATACGGTAGGATTCAACCACAAAAACCCTGAGAACCGTTGCAAAGATCGCCGCAATAATGAGAGCTTCAAACCACTCCCTTGAATGCTTTTTTTCCGGCTTACCCTTCTGAATATTCAATGATGCACCATTTTAATCGTTTATAAAAACAGAGTACCCAATTGCAATGAACGCTCTATTCGTCAATATTCAATAACGCAAGGAAGGCCTCCTGAGGAACCTCTACCCTGCCGACCTGTTTCATCCTCTTTTTGCCCTCTTTCTGTTTTTCAAGCAACTTGCGCTTTCGGCTGATATCACCACCATAGCATTTGGCCAACACGTTTTTACGCATCGCCGAAATGGTTTCGCGCGAAATCACCTTGCTGCCGATGGCTGCCTGGATGGCCACTTCATACATCTGCTTGGGAATAATCCCCTTGAGTTTCAAACAGAGCTTCTTGCCCCAGTCATAAGCCTTTGAGCGGTGAACAACAATTGAGAGTGCATCGACTGTTTCGCCGTTCAGCAAAACATCAAGCTTGACCAGATCGGAATCACGGTAACCAACATACTCGTAATCCATTGAAGCATAGCCTTTTGAAATTGATTTAAGGCGATCGTGAAAATCAAAAACAATTTCAGCCAGAGGAAACTCGAAGTGCATGATCACCCTTGTGGTATCAAGATAATCAGTGTTCTTGTACTCCCCGCGACGCTCCATACCAAGCTTCATGACATTGCCAATGTATTCGGAAAGCGTAATGATCTGCATGGTGACATAGGGCTCCTCAACAAGGTTGATGCGTCCCGTCTCGGGCATCTTGGAGGGATTATCAACAATAACCTCTTCACCATTGGTCATGACAACCCGGTACTCGACGTTCGGCACCGTGGTAATGATATTGACCCCATACTCCCGCTCGAGACGCTCCTGGATGATCTCCATGTGCAGCAGACCAAGAAATCCGCAGCGGAAACCAAAGCCGAGCGCTACGGAGGTTTCAGGGGTATAGAGCAGCGAAGCATCATTCAGGGCAAGCTTTTCGAGCGACTCACGAAGATCCTCAAATTCGTTTGAGTTAATCGGGTAGAGGCCACTGAAGACCATCGGTTTGACCTCTTTGTAACCGGCCAGACGCTCGTGTGCCGGATTATCGGCAAGCGTGACGGTATCGCCCACCTTGGCATCCTTGACATCCTTGATGGAACAGATCAGGTAACCGACATCTCCCGACTCAAGAGAGGATTTTGGCTGCCGTTTCATGCTCATGGTGCCAATCTCTTCGGCAAAGAAGATCTTGTTGCTTGCAAAAAATTTGACCCTGTCGCCCTTTTTAAGCGATCCCTCAACAATTCGAAGATAGATCACCGCTCCACGATAGGAGTCAAAGACCGAGTCAAAAATCAATGCACGCAGGGGAAGGTGGTTGTTGTCGGCAGGTGCAGGGATGCGCTGGACAATCGCCTCAATGAGTTCAGCGACTCCGATACCGGCCTTGGCCGAAACCTGGAGGATCTCCTCGCGTTTGATGCCGATAAGATCCATGACCTGACGGGCAACACCCTCAACATCGGATGAGGGAAGATCAATTTTATTGATGACCGGAATAATATCCAACCCGGCATCGAGAGCGAGATAGAGGTTGGCGATAGTCTGCGCCTCAACTCCCTGTGTGGCATCAACAATAAGAAGAGCGCCTTCGCAGGCAGCCAGAGAGCGTGAAACTTCATAACTGAAATCGACATGACCGGGAGTATCAATGAGATTCAGGGTATACTCAAGGCCATCTGCCGCCTTGTGTTTCATCTGAATGGCATGACTTTTTATGGTGATGCCACGCTCACGCTCCAGATCCATATCATCAAGAACCTGCGCGGAGGCCATCTGGGTTCTATCAAGCGTGTTCGTTATTTCGAGCAGGCGGTCAGCCAGTGTTGATTTTCCGTGATCGATATGTGCGATAATGCAGAAGTTCCTGATACGATTGACTTCTGTACTGGACAATGCCATAAAAAGAGCGTTTGATTCTGGTTAATAATTCAATGTTCGTCAATATAACCAATTAATGGAATTGTGATACCGTCCCCTGTCGCTACACCAATAGTGCAGGCCCCGCATCTGGCCGGAACCCTCGCAGAAATTCGGAGGCTTCCATCGGTTTACGCCCTTCAAGCTGTAGCGAGAGCAGCTCAAGCCAGCCATCGGAGCCTTTTGCATAGAGTCCACCCTGATCAACAAAAAGCGTCCCCGGAGGTGCTGAAAGGTTTGCAACAAAGAGTTCTGCCGGAACGGCCCTGAAGATCTTCATGGTTTTTCCCCTGAAGGTTGTCCATGCCGCAGGCTTCAAGGCAAGCCCCCTGATAAAGTTATGAAGAGCCGAAACGGATTGCGACCACTCAAGACGTGTATTGTCGCGGGTGAGCTTGGGAGCCCTTGAGGCAAGCGCATCATTCTGGCTCGATACCACCACACTCCCGGAAGCCATCAACTGCAGGGTATCAACCACAACCCGGGCGCCAATAACGGAGAGACGAGCGGCAAGTTCGCCAGCATTTTCATCAGGAACTATCGGCGTCTTTTCCTGGAGAATGATATTGCCGGTATCGACGCGCTGCTGAAGAAAAAATGTGGTGACCCCGGTTTCCCCCTCTCCCCTGATAATGGCCCAATTGATGGGTGCAGCACCACGATAGGCTGGCAAAAGTGAGGCGTGAAGATTAAAGGCACCAAGAGAGGCTTGCTCATAGACCGCAGGAGGAAGAATACGGAAGGCAGCAACGACAATAACATCTGCCCGACATGCTGCAACCGTTTCCGCAAAATCGGGGCAGGTGACATCATCAACTTCATACACCGGGAGGTCAAGGGCAAGCGCTGCCTGCTTTACCGCCGAGGGTTCGGCATCGGCATGTTTGCTCTTGCGGGGCTTGTCTCGTCCGGTAACAACCAGAACAATTTCAAACTTCTCCTTTTCAGCCGCAATCGCCTGTAATGAGGGAACGGCAAACTCGGGCGTTCCCATAAAAATAATCCGCATGGCACTCAAGAGTTTTTCGTTATGGCAGCAACATCACGCGGAACAACCGGATAATCGGCATCGACAACACCGGAAGTCAGAGTCGCAAGTTCCTTCTGAATTTTTTTCCGGTCGCGTTTCTCCATCCTGTCAACAAAAAGCGTACCATCAAGGTGATCGATTTCATGCTGCAGCGCCCTTGCAGCCATACCGGAAAACTCACCTGTTCGCTCTTCAAAATGCTCATCACGATATTTCAGGGTAATGACAGAGGGACGCGTCACATAGCCTTTAACGCCGGGAACGCTCAAACACCCCTCCTCCATCTCATTGTTACCCCTGACCGCAAGAAGATGGGGATTGATAACCACCATCGGCTTTTCATGCTCATAGTTGTCGACACAAGCGAGATCAAGCACAAGCAACCTGATCGAACGCCCGACCTGGGGAGCGGCCAAACCAATGCCCGAAGCATTGCGCATCGACTCGAACATGGAGGCAATAAGCTCTTCAATGTCGCTGTCAACACCCTTCAGCGGCTTGGCTTTCTGTCGAAGAATATCATCACTGTAGATATTGATCGGTAAAATCATACTGTTCTAAATTTTATATGCGAGGTACGCTCCTGACCGACCACGAAAAATAAAGCCTGGCTTACAGATTCTCAATTTTTATAGCCACTCACCATTTACCTGATCGGCACTCTGCCAACATAAGATTATATCCCTGTTTCAGCAACTCTCGGCACTATCTTCTATTTCTTTCTAAATGCACAAACCCCGCAGAAGCGGGGTTTGTTGCGGAGAGGGAGGGATTCGAACCCTCGGTAGCCCTATAAGAACTACGTCGGTTTAGCAAACCGGTGCCTTCAGCCACTCGGCCACCTCTCCAGGG
>CAIQGA010000156.1 GCA_903871235.1 uncultured Chlorobiaceae bacterium | reverse complement strand
GGTCACGGCCGAGTCGAGCTCACCCGTGATTTTCAGTGCCTCCTGATATCCCTCTGTCGCTTTTGTCATCTCGTTCAGCATGGTCTGAATGGTTGAGAGCGTATTGAGCGTCGCCGCAACCCTCGGCAGCCATCGCCGGGGGTTGGCTTCTGCCAGTTCACGATAGATTACCAAAGCCTCCTCATGCTCCCGTTCGGCAGCAACAAACGCTTGTATTTTTACATGCAGCTCTGCAAGCTCACCCAGTGTTGCAGCAACCTCTGCCCTCCAGTTCCGGGGATTGGCTGCCGCAAGTTGACGAAAAAGCGCCAGTGCCTCCCCATACTCTCCTTCGGCTGCATGAAAGTCACGGATGGTCGAGTGCACCTGTGCCAGGCTCTTCAACGTCTTTGCCACAGAAGAGCGATAGGCTTCCGAATTGGTGAGAGCCAGTTTACGATAACAGAGCAACGCCTTTTCAAGCAGCAGACGAGCTTTTTCGCTCTCTCCTGTCCTGGCATAAGCGTTCGCAACATCGGCAGAAATTGCAGGCTTTTCAAGATCAAAGTCATGGCTGTAGCGCTCCAGCAACGCTTGCACAGCATCCCTCTTTCCCGGCATCCGAAGATAGAGCCGCAACAGCTCAATGGCAACATCGTTGGCCCGAATTGCCGGTTCAGCCTGTTGCTGTTCAGCCTCTTCAAGTTGATGCTGCAACAACTGCAACCGTGCTTCCAAAGCACGCAGAAGCGGCTTGTCGAAGTCAGTTTCATACACCTTGCAGGAAATGTCGCCAGCGGCATAAGCCCCGTTCTCATTTCCATCCGTAAAATAGAGTGTGCCGCCTGACCGCTGGCTGAAGAGGTCAAGCGCTTCCCAATTGAGCTTGCGCATGGCATCACTGCTCAGCCAGAAGAGCATGGGAATACCAAAAGAAGAGAGCGCTTCGCGACCAAAATTAAGCTGTTCCAGAAAATGGGGATTGTGGTAGAGCGCTGCATCGAGGCCACACAGAATCAGTCCGTCAGTATCAGGATAATTTTGTAGCAGTCGGCGCAACTGCTCTACAGGGTAAAAGCCCTCTCCATCCCTCTCCCAGTCATGAATATGGAGCGTTTTGCCCTTGCCAAGCAGTGAAAAGCGAAGAATCGCGCTGCAATCCTCCCTCACCACATCATTATCGGCGACCGCAAACAGAAAGGCGCTCCTTGACGTGTAGAGAAAAAAGCGCTCAGCAGAGCGGAGGTTTTTGGCGTTCTCCCCTGCATCTGTAGTGATGTGGCTCATGGAATCAGCTCACGTTCCTGCAAGATGGTGCGAACCAGAGGATGCACATCGCACCACCCCTCATCATTATAGCCAAGAATACAGAGATTCTGACGAAGGTCGAGCACTGTTGCAGTATTATTAACCTTTTTTGTCTTGCTCAAGGCAACCCCCACGAGGGCGTCATAATAGTCGCCAACTGAAACAAGTACCCGATTATCAACCCGTTTTTCCGCAATGGTGTTCTCGTATTCACGACGAAGCAAGAAAAAAGCTGTCCGATAATCAGAATCGGTGATTTGTGCCCGTTCGTTATCAAGCGCATTATTCACCGCACTACGAAGCATACTGAAGAGATCACGCAGGCAACCACCGCTGATATCAAGGAAGCGATAGATCAAATCAGGTGAGTCAAAACACTCTGCCGGTATCCTCCGCGTTATAAGACGATAGAGGGTCTCCCTTCCATCAGGATAGAGCGCACCCTCTTTGTCATGCACCTTGACCATCGGCAGCTCAAAATGTTCACTGAAATTACCCTTGATGTTCACCGCATTGGGATGATAACAGAGTGATATCGGAATGGTAAAAATGACATTGGTCTGCAAACTATTGAGAATATGGCTGTGGTTAAAGAAAAGCTCCTCCGCCTTTTCAACACTTAACTTGTCAAGATCTTCCATGATGATGAGCAGCCCTTTTTTTCCGCACTGCTCAAGATTCCGCCTGATTTCACGAATCAAATCGTTGCAATGGCCGATAAAATCAGAGACTCGTGGTTCAATATTGTCAATGATGGTTTTTCTTGTTGTAGAGCTCGCCCTGCCAGCCAGCCGCATTTTGCCAAAAAAGCGGGCAAAGCCACGAATACCAAGGCTGGCTTCCCCTCCGGTTTCAACTAAAGCCTCTCCGGTAAGGTCACTTATTGTTTGAAGCTCCTCAGTACGACTCCACTCACGAATGCTGGTAAACAACCGTGTATCAATCTCGATACCATGATCAGCAACCGCATAAAAGAGCTTCTCCATGGTAATGACAAAGAGGTCGATATAGGTAAGATTTATAATATCAAGCTCATGGCGAACGGAAAAATTAACGACAATGAAATCATGTTCAATTTCATACTGCAACTTGTTCAGTTCAGTACTTTTGCCACAGCCCTTGTAGCCGGAAAACAAGATTTGCAGCTCCCTGTCCGGAAGTTTACCATCAGGCAGTATGCCCTCCCTGTTATAACCAAGCAATCGTTTAAGCGTGCTTACCGGCCTGACCCCGCCTCTTCCTTGATAGGTATCGACATAACAGTCCAGATCCTTTTCCTGTAAAGGTTCGGGAGATAACTTGTCGTAAACTGAAAAGAGATCCGTCATAGTCAAAAGTATTTGTATCTGTTCCCTTTGCATCGCATGCTGGAGCAACCCATACGTTCAAAGCACGCACACCAGTATAACAAAAATTGCTGTTCAGCCCAACTGCCCGGCTAACCCACAGCGTATGGACAACGAGTTTCAATAATCAACCTTGCCTCTTGTTGCCTTTACCGCTCCCCGTTTCACCTTGCTCTCCAGACGCCGCTCCTGTGAGCCTTTGGTGGGTGCGGTAGCTTTGCGTTTTTTGACCGGCAGTGCGGCACGCTGAAGCAGCGCTTGCAGGCGCAACAGGGCATCCGACCGGTTCTTCTCCTGTGAACGGTATCGTTGCGCCTTGATAATGATCACGCCATCCTTCGTCATGCGGTGATCTTTCAGGAGCAGCAGCTTTTCGCGAAAATCGTCAGGAAGCGACGATGCCCTGATGTCAAAACGCAGATGAACTGCGGTTTCAACCTTGTTGACATTTTGCCCGCCAGCCCCCTGCGCCCGCATGGTCTGCATTTCAATTTCGTCGTCAGGGAGAGCAATGGTTCTGGTAATCTGCAACATGGTCAGCTCTTATATTCCCGAAAGTTTAAAGCGATGCAAGGGTGTCATCCCCCGTTTAAGAAAACACGTTTCGCATACCTGTTTCAGGGAATATAAGCCCCCCTGCATATTTTCGCTACAAGGCAAGCTTCCGACGGCAATAAACTGCGAACGCATCACAAGAACGGCTCCAGTGAGGAGCTGCTGATGCACAAACAGCTTTATACCTGGAGCAGCCTGTAACCAGCAATTGCCGTTAAACGAAATCCTCTCTCTTCCATAAAAAAGGCCCTGATACCGCCAACAGGTTGCGCCTCCCCTCCCTACTTTTTGGAAGCAAAAGCTTCCGATATCTTCTGGAACGCCTGAAGCGATGCGTTTACCACATTGCTAAAAAAATCGATAGAAGCTCTGCTCAACGGTTCAAAAACCGCCAGAGAAGCCTTGATTCCATTGCTGATCATTTCAGCCTGCGGCTGGTTTATCTCACCTGATGTCTCACCAGGTTTGCTGCTTGCTCCGGTTGCTTCGTTACCTGTTTTTGCTTCGTTTGACATGGCTGTTATTATTTATGATTGAGGAAAAAACTCTTTCTTCTTCGTTCCTGACCAATGGCATCTGCGGCAATCATGGCGTCAAGCACCTTTTCAGCCGTGATTGAAACCGCTTCGTGATGAATGAACTGGGCTTGATCACTGGCTTTCTCCGCTACAAGCATCAGCTTTTGGCGGTCAACCTCTCCCAGCCCGATATCGGCAAAGGTGGTCGGCAAGCCGATCTCTTCGCAGAAAGAAAAAACGGTTGCGGATTCATCCGGCGCCGCGTCCGTGAGCTGGAGCCCGGCCAACACGCCAAAGGCTACTTTTTCACCATGCCAGAAAGGGTGAGTTTCCGCCAATGCGGTGAGGCCATTGTGGATGGAGTGAGCCGCCGCCAGTCCGGCGCTTTCAAAGCCTATGCCGCTCAACAAAATGTTCGCCTCAACAATGCGCTCCAGTGCCGGAGTAACAATATGGCGCTCACCGGCAATTTTAGCCGCCGCGCCATAGGTGAGCAATGTTTCATAACAGAGTCTGGCAATCCCGAATCCCGCCACAGTACCGTACCCGCCACACTCATTGACCGACTGCGTACGCTCACACGATCTGGCTTCGAACCATGTAGAGAGGCCGTCTCCCATCCCGGCCACCAAAAAGCGTACAGGCGCCTCGGCAATGATTGCGGTATCAACAAGCACCACTGCCGGATTCATTTTCTGATAAAAAACGCCCTCATACACCCCCTCCTTTGAGTAAACCACCGCACAACCGCTGCACGGTGCATCACTTGAGGCAATTGTGGGAATGATAATCACCGGAATCCCTGCCCGGTCTGCAACAATTTTTGCCGTATCAATGGTTTTGCCTCCGCCCATGCCAACCAGAACATCCACACCTTTTTGCGTGACAATGGCCGATAACCGGGTCAACTCCTCCTCACAGCACTCACCCCGGAATCGCTCAACAGCAAGAGCATGGAGGCTCAAGTCAATACCACTCCGTGGAAGTATCTTGTCGTAAGCCGAGGGGGATGCCACTATCAGCCCCTTTTTGCCCAACACATCCAACAGTGCAGGCAACTCGCCGACAGCCCCGATACCCTGAATATATTTTCCTGGAAAAACTGCTTTTTTGAACATGCAAACCTCCCTGATTTTGAGCAATGACTGGCCGATACCCGGTTTCACTCACCCGTTTTGAAGAGCTTGGAACGTAATATTGCAATAAAAACAGATCTTCAGAAAACTCTTTTTCACATCAACAATTCTGTCGTTTTGCGTGATGGCAGAAATCAGATAGTCTGCCGAGGTGAGGCTCTTTGGTAAGAGTGGTTACAACGGAATGAGGTGATGCAGAAGAATATCTTCGACGTTGTGGCGGCAGTCGAGTGCACTGTCATCTCCATACGCTGATGGCGGCCAGTCGTATCAGATGATGATGGCAGCATCTCCACCAAAAAGCTTGCTGTATTCGGCACGGGTTGCCTCATCGGCCACTTTCACCACAATTTTTTCAGGAAGTGTGGCATGAAATGGCTGGAAATTTCTGACGCAGAGGGGTGAGGAAAAGTAGATTTCATCAATGTAATCGAGATCGAGTGGCTCGCTGTTTTCCATCCGTTCAAGATCACTTGCCGACCCTTTTTGGCAGAAAAATTGCACGTTGATGAACTCTCCACTCTTGTACATTCCGGAGTCACTGCCGGCAATCAGCACTTTTTTCTTTTTGGAGAACCAGTTCTCTTGAACACAAAGGCTGATGGTTTCACCAATTATCAGAAGGGCTGGTGAATAGACAGCTTTTTCTGATCTCCTCAACTCCCCCAGCGTGCTGATAAGCGTGCTCTGGTTGTAGCGCGTTGCGTTTTGCACAATGGCAACCGGCGTCTGCTCATCCCGCCCTTTTTTGGCAACGGCATCAAGCACTTCATGTACCGTGGAGGCAACCATATAGTAGACGAGGGTGTCGGCATCGGGCACCTGGATTTTACTGACTGGATGGCCGGTACAAAAGGCGACTGAGGAGGAGACTTTTCGCATGGTCAACGGTATCTCTGTATAGGCACTGGCGCCATGAGCGGCGGTAATGCCGGGGATAATTTCATAGTCGATTCCGTTTTGGCGCAGCACCTCTATCTCTTCACCTCCACGTCCAAAAATAAAGGGATCTCCACCTTTCAGCCGGGCCACTTTTTTTCCTGCGCGGGCATGGCGAAGAATCTCTTCGTTAATGGCCTCCTGTTCAAAATGGTGACAATTCTTTCTTTTTCCTGTAAAAATTTTCAGGGCATTGTACCTGGCCATCAGTTCACTGCTTACCAGGTCATCATAGAGAATCACATCGGCTTCACTGAGAACCCGATCGGCTTTAACGGTCAATAATTCCGGATCACCGGGACCGGCACCAATGATGAAGACATATCCTCCCGGCTGATGCACAGCAGTTGTTGTATTGCTCTCTTCTGGCGATTTCATGTACGTTACCCTTTCAATTTATACCTTGCTTACATCCCGGCATTGTCGAGCATGGACTCTATTGTCTTACGCCACTCTACCGATTTTTTAACATTTTGTCCATTCGAAGAGATGGCGACGGTCATCTCACCCCGTTTAATGATCGCTGGAGAGATAAAATCTGACAGCTCCCTGTTATCGACAACATTGACCAGAATTCCACGCTCTGCGGCATCATTTTTTATCTTCTGGTTTATCTCAAGGTTGTTGGTGCAGGCATAGACCAGAAAAAAACCGGCAAGGTCTGATTTTTCATACTCTTTAGATATCTCTCGGAATCCGGCACCTTTCAACTCCTCATGAATTTCGGGAGCAACAAGGGTGATGTTACGGCAATACTTTTCTACTGTCTTGATTTTATGCATGGCGATTTTACCACCTCCCACAAACAAGATTTTCTTGTCATCAATCCTGACGTTAATCGGTAAAAAAACTTTCATCGTTTATTATTTGATTTGATCGTGCATCACGCCCATTAAAAAGCCCGCTGACACTTATGGGCTCACAGCAGGCTCTTCGACCTTTTTTCAGGTAACGCTTCTTCTTTTCAAGTGGAAAAAAGCGAATCAGGCAAACCATTAAAGCAGGTGACTCACGCCTGCTGATCAGCTCTTTTAACGGCAACAACAGCCTTGAGAAGTATGGTGAGAAAAAGTACACCAAGAGCCAAAGCTCCAAGCATGATGGAAACTTCCGCCAAAGTCGGGGTATAAGCAACAACCGCCCCCATTGATGAATAAAGCAGGGCTGCTCCCTTTTCAGCAAGAATGGAGAAAACCACTCCTGCAGAAGCCCCCATAAACCAACGGCCAGAGCTTTTCCATGCTGGTACAAAATAAACAGTGATCGAGGCTATGCCGATAAGGAGTGAAAGCCAACTCAACAGCGGCACCTCACTTATGGCAAAACACTCAACGCCGGTAAGTGTAAAAGTAAATACTCCGGCAGAAGTTACAAGCATGACAAGTTTGTCGGTTGCCTCCCTGCCGGCGTCGAAGTCTGTTGTTCTTTTCAGGATGAGTATGATCAGCAACAAAAGTGCTGTCCCACCGGTAAATGCAGAAGAGAGGAGGCGGAGCGCAAATAGCGAAGCAATCCAGTGATTGGATGGAAAAGAGGCATAGACAAATCCTGTAACAACAGGAAGAGTGATTGCCCACGGAATAGAGAGGTAGATGACCGGTTTGATCCAGGCAGGAGCCGGAACACCCTTTCGTTCAGCACCAAGAGTGGCCCAACCCGTGACGAGATTGATAAAAAAATAACCGGTCAGCAGGAAAAAAGCCCATGAATAAGGTGAGCTGGGAGTTGCATAGCGCAACAGATCAAGCACAAGTTGCGGCTTGCCCATGTCGATGAAAAGAGAGAGAAGAGCAATGGCTGAGGCCGAAGCTCCCAGAAACTGGGCAATAACAGCAATGTTTCCGAATGGTTTATAGCCGTGGAGATAACATGGCAAAACGACCAGAATGGTTGATGCTGCGACGGCCGCCATAAAGGTAAATTGCATGGTCGACAGGCCCCATCGGAGATCGTCACCCAGCCCGGTGACAGACATACCAAGGAGCATTTGCTGAGAACAGGCGGAAATGCCAAACGCAATGACCAGCAAAAGGAGGGCAATCCAGAGCCAGTAGTATCGATTTCCTGTCAGGGCTTTCTCAATCATGGGAAGACATTAGATGATGTAAAAAACTGAAGGGAGTGTGCCCAACTCAGGTTTTCTTTGCATGGTCTGGTTCTTTTCAAGAAGCAGGCGAATCGCGGATTTGGGGTCATTCAAATCCCCGAAAGTCAACGTTGTTTCTGGACATGCCTCAACACAGGCTGGCAGTTTGCCTTTCAGCAGGCGCTCGGAACAGAAATTGCACTTTTCAACCACACCCTTTTCCCTTGTGGGATAGAGATCATTGAGTGCCTTGATCGCCGGCCTCGGTTCTTTCCAGTTAAAGCTGATGGCGTTATAAGGGCATGATGCCATGCACGCACGGCATCCGGTGCAACGATGTGCATCGAGTGCGACAATGCCATCAAATCGCTTGAATGTTGCCTGGGTAGGGCAGACAGCGGCACAGGGCGGCTCGGCACAGTGGTTACAAAGCGAGGGAACCGATTTGCCGGTTCTCTCTTTACTCATGAAGTCCTCGCCTGAAGTCGGAAAAACTTCGCGGTAAGGGCTTTTCTTCAGCCATTCAATCTGGTACCTTGTATCACCAAAATCAGGCACATTATGAACAAGGCGACATGCGTCAACACACTTTTGACATCCGTCAATACACTTTCGCATATCAATCAGCATACCCCAGCGGATTGTGCCAGCAGTGCTCTTGTCAGACCAGAGGGAGGCATCCGTCTTTTCCATCAGAAAGTTCAGAAAAAGCCCTGAACCAGCTCCAATGCCCACAAGAAATCCAAGGCTGGTTTTCTTGATAAATTCTCTTCTCTCTTCGTTCATTACGGTTTGTCTAAAGGCGATAGATGACAATTCCAGCAAGTCGGCTTTGCATTAGCATACTGGTGACAGCTTATGCAAAAATAGGTGTTGTTGCTATGACAGCCAAGGCAGGTATCCAGACTCTTCTGGAATTTCTTTCCGTCTGCCGTAACATAAGGACGGTTATCCCTTGCGCCGGTATTCCGCCATTCGTTCAGTATCTGCATGTGATGAGAACGCATGTACTCCGTGGGCGCAATGCAAACGGTACTGTCAATCGGCATAACCCTGGCTGTTGGCGGCACAATCTTCTCCGCTTTTGCCGTCGGCCATAAAACCTTGAGTGCTACGAGAGCAAAAAGGATAAGCATACCGAAAAAAACTCCCTGTTTTGTAATCTTCATCACTCCTCATCCTCCCCGAAACCGCTCATGGGACTCTCCCGTAAGTCTTCTGTTCGTTTATTCTCCCCATCCATAACAAGTGCATTGCCAACCAGTTCATGAAGACCATAGACCGAAACGCCAGGGTTCCAGTATTTCATCAGGGTTGGCAGGCTGGCCCGATCTATGGCACAGATGGTAACAAGAGTGTTGACTTTATGCTTTTCCTGTACCTGCCTGACAGCACTGGCTCTGGGAAAACCGCCCCGCATACGGAGATCCATGAACTCCTCGGCATTCAGGCCGCTTCCGGAACCACAGCAGAAGGTCTGCTCCCTGATGGTGTTCTCAGCCATTTCATGAAAAGAGTTGCAGACATTGTTGAGAACATAACGCGGTTCTTCAAACATGCCCATCCCCCTTGCAACATTGCAGGAGTCATGAAAGGTTGTAACAAGATGGTCGTTGCGCTTCGGGTCGAGCTTCAATTTTTTATGGTAGATCAAATCTGCAGTGAACTCTGCGATGTGAACCATTTTTGTCGCCGCAGCATTGCTGAACCGGGTGCCGGTAATTGGCGAAACCGGCTCCTCAAGAAAATCTGCCGGACCGTTCATGGTGTTCATATACTGATGCACCACCCGCCACATGTGGCCGCATTCACCGCCCAGAATCCATTTGACACCGAGCCGCTCTGCTTCGTGGTACATCTTGGCATTAAGCTTCTTCATCATCTCGTTGGAGGTGAACATGCCGAAGTTTCCTCCTTCCGATGCGTAGGTACTGATCGTATAGTCGAGCCCGATATGATGAAAAAGAAGCAGGTAACCCATCATTGTGTAGACCCCCGGATCGCCAAAAACGTCGCCGGAGGGGGTTACAAAGAGGACTTCTGCTCCCTTGCGATTGAAGGTGGGGTTCACCTTTATCCCGGTAAGATCTTCAATGTCTTCGACAAGAGATTCAATGTTCTGCACAAAGGTATGAGGTTCAATACCAAGGTGATTGCCTGTACGGTTGCAGTTAGAGACCGGGGCAAGAATCCAGTTGTTGTTGACACCGATCAGGTTCAAAAGTTCCCGGGCCATCATGGTGATTTCGGCGGTGTCAATACCCATGGGGCAAAAAACTGAGCAACGACGGCACTCGGTACATTGGTTAAAGTACAGATGCCACTCCTTGATCACCTCCGCAGTCAACTTTCTTGAACCGGAAAAGCCCTTGAGGATTTTCTCTGCCAGCGGAAAATCGTTACGATAGACCGATCGAATGAGCTCAGCCCTCAAGACCGGCATATTTTTCGGGTCACCCGTGCCAAGGAAAAAATGACATTTATCGGCACAGGCGCCACAGCGCACGCAGGTGTCGAGAAAAAGCTTGAAGGAACGGAAGCGCTTCAGACGGCTTTTCAGCCCATCCTTGATCGTCTTTTCCCATCCGCCGGGCAGTTGCCAATCGGCATCGGTTGCGGCCCATTTACGGGGATTCGAAAAGCCAAGATCTTCGAGCACTTCGGGTTTACCGGGAAAGCACCAGTTGCCGTCACGGAACTCAACCGGCAGATCCCACCACTCCTTGCCGGAATAATCCTCTTTCAGGAGTGCCGGTTTTTTCTTTTCGAACTCCTGTTTGAGCTCGGATAGTTTTGGAACGTATTTCGACATAGTTATTCCTTTTCAACCGGAAGACCAGCTTTTTTCATTTTATCCCGGTATGTATCCTCATACTCGGCATAGCTCTTGAATTTAATATCGGGATTCCATGGATTGACGTGCCTCTTTGCACGGCTGTTGTTGCAGAGATTGCGTGTCGGGCTCAAAAAAATCCCCCCTGCATGTACGAGTTTGCTGAAAGGGAAATAGACTGCAAGGACACAAACAAGAAAGAGATGAACATAAAAGAGTACACCAATTTCGCCGGAAAGAACAAAACTGTAATCCATGAGCGTCAAAATCTGATCGTGCACTGGGAGCACATTGATTTTGGTAACGTAGCGCATACTCATGCCTGCAAGCACAATCGCAAGAATAAGAAACAGCGGGAAAAAGTCAGTTGGCAGAGAAATCAGACGCAGTTTCAGGTCACGCAGCCTTCGAACAATAAGAAAAGAGAGGGCCGCAAGAACAAGCGCATCGGTCATATAAAATGCGGGCAGAAGGATGTCGAAGAACCGATCGGCATTATCGAGAAAATCTGCAAAGGGCGGAACTGTGGAAAAAAAGAACTTGGAGTGGCGGAGAACAATGATGAGCATTGACCAGTGAAAAACCATGCCGCCAAGCCAGAGCCACTTGGTTGATCCATAAACAAGTTTTGGTCCGGCGTAGAGTTCAGCTTTCGTGTTGCGAAAAAGGGAACGGAAAAAAAGCACTTCACCTAAAACTCTGGCAATGGCCTCCCAGAAGTGTGATGGGGATTCAAGCTTGTCCTGCTTGATCCAGTCAAGGGATTTTTCCTGCCCGCAGGTTGTGGGAATGCGGAAAGGAACCGGCCGTATAAGCCAGTTCACCATCCTGATGGCAAAACCGGCAATCAGGATCACCAGAGAGGCACAGGGAATGATAATTGCAAAGAGATAACCAAGCCCGGCATACTGTACACCGATATAAGGAATGAGGCAAAGAATGCCTGTCATGAGAAGTGGCAACCACACTTTTTTCATGCCTCGGCCCTCCGTAACTGCATGAAGAGCATACGTTTGCTCTCATCAAGCTTAAGTTGGCATATCTGTTCACGCTGTATCATGAAACTGTCGAAAGCCTGAAGGGTCAGCTCTTCAAGGCGATTCTGCAACACATCCGGGTCGAGCTGTTTCAATGATTGTTTTTGACTGCTTTTCAAAGAGAGCTCCAGAATGATTTTTTTTAATTCAAAAAAAAGCGACATCGCCCTCGATGGGGGCATATCCTGCACGGCGAGAATTCGCGAAAGCTGCACCAGAGCTTCAGAGAGAAGTTCGCTGTTTTTTTCGAAATTATCAAGCGCCATCCCGAGAGCTTGATGGAGGGCATCTGCAACCGGAGAACCGGGTGCCATTTTTCCAGAGAATAAGAGCAGCGATCGCCTCATCCAGGCGTCGAGAATCTCTTTTTTGTTTTCCTGAACTGCTCGACCCCATTCAATAGTCATAAAACAAGGGAATAACGGTTTTCAAAGTTTGCTCCGCCCGCGTGACGCTCAGAACCAGGTGTTCACCTGGTGCTCCTCAACCAGCCCGACAAAACCCTCATAATCAATTGCTCCAACCCCTTCGGCAACCGCATCAATTCCTCGGGCACTCAGGTCGGGTTGAAGCGCAAATACGGGATTGCTTTTCTGGAGAGTTTCAATCATCGGCGAAAACCTGTTGGCAGCCTGAACGGCATAAACACCGTCCTCAATGAAGAGAACAGGATCGCCCGGCTGGAGAAACCTGAAACAGGTTTCCATAGTGGAGGTTTCGAACGGAGACTTGTTGATTGTATGTAACATATTAATAAATAATATTTTATAAATCCATTACCTGTTCAATGATGAATAACCACATCCTGCTCTTTCATCAACTTGCCGATGTTTTCAGAATTCATCACCTCGACACCAACAATCAAATCATCTTCACCAAGACCCCGCTCTTCAAGTGAGATTTGATCAACATAAAGTTTTTCTACATCATAACCATCAAGAGCCATGAAGGTACGGGAAAAACCCTTGATACCAATGGCACTGGTATCCTGACCTTTTTTGAGGGCATAGACCCCGTCACCGATAAAGACAACCGAGAGATCCTGCTCGTAGGCGGCCATGATCAGAATCATCTCCAGCCCCTCGTAGGTATAGATTGTCCCGTGTGGTGCATGGCGCAAGACATGCATGATCTTTTTTACATTTTCGTTTGCCATAGAATAATTTAATCTCCAAAGGTTACAAATCTGTCATTTCGAATTGCAATGTCTGTAAGGGTTCCAAGCCCGGTGATGCTACTGCCCTCGACAAGCACATCATCATTGATTCCCCGACGTTTGGACGCAGCAATACAGGCAAGGATCTCAAAGCCGTTTTTCCTGGCCAGTTCACCCCAGCGAACCGCAATGTTACGATCATCCTGGGGAGGATCCATGAGCTTTGTCACATTGGTAACCCCGTCATTGTAAAGAAAAACTGCGTCAACCTTGTGCCCTTTTTTGATGGCAGCTTCAGCAAACTTGAAAGCCGTATCGGAGGCTTGATGGTTATACGGTCCCTCCTTGAGCAAAATTCCTATGTTCATGACCAATCCCGCCAAAATTTAAATGTTCATGAGAAAAAAAAGCGGTGCCGTGCACTCAAAGCCCGGCACGCTTCCCTTTAAATGCTTCATAAAGAGGCAACCAGGTTTTTGCATCTTCGGCAAATGGCTTTTCGATAAACTGGCAAAAGTAAAGCGCATTTTCGGCCGCAGAGAGGTTGCCGTTTTTGAGTGCATCGAGAGCCTTCTGACCTGAATCAGCCGCATCATTTCCGGTGAGCTTTGCCTGCTTCCAATAGTTGATGGCCTCCAGCCGAAAAATAAAATTTTTCGGCTGTGACTCGGCTTGCTTGAGCGACGAGAGCTCTACATTACGGGGCCCGAACGTGACCGGCCATCCTGTTTCAGCCCACTTTCTGGAGGATGCAATGGCCTCCTGAACCTGATATATGACATCTTCTGACATGGATCCGTTATCTCCTCTTGTTTTCATGATTTCTTTTCGCCCCAGCCTAAAGACCTTCACCCATCCCCATCTGGATAAACCCGGACGGGCAGACCAGTGAACAAAGATGACATCCGACGCACTTCGAGTAATTCGTGTAGACCACTTCTCCGCTCGCATTGTCCCTGAACCGGGTAACTGCCTCCTGTGGACAGAATGAGAGACACTGTTTGCAGTCAAAACAGAGCCCGCAGCTCATACAGCGCCCTGACTCAGCCTTGGCCTCACCTTCCGTCAGTGCTGCAAGCAGCTCATCATGGTTGCCGACCACATTGTCGAGTTCAATGGTCTCCCTCTTTGCCTGTTCGGAATGGACAAAGTAGAGCACATCCTGCTTATGGACTTTGGTAATCTCCCGATACCCCTGTTCAGGAAGAGGAAGCCCTTTAAGAAAAGCATCAATGGAATTTGCAGCCTTTCGTCCATGACCGACTGCCGTGGTGATAAGATCAACCTTTATGGCATCACCGCCTCCGAAGAGGTTCTCTTTGCCCTGCAGACGAAAATATCGATCAACCTTGAGCCATTGACTGCCAGCGGTAACACTTTCAAAGCCCTGCAAATCGGCGGACTGCCCAATAGCGGCAACAATCATGTCGGCCTCAATGTCAAAAGTTTCTTCGGTATTTTTGTACCTGAAAAAAGGAATTGGCGAATTCCAGCCATCCTCTCCCTTCACTTTTTTTGCCATTTTGGCACAGCGCAGAGCCTGAACTCCATTCTCTCCGCTGATGACTTCAAGCGCACCGCTCATGTAATGCATGGCAGCTCCTTCCCTCTCCGCATCATCAAATTCAATCTGGAAGCAGGCCATCTCCTCCCGAGGAACTCCGGCAACCACAGAAGCCTGGGAACCAAGACGGAGCGCAAGACGCGCAACATCCATTGCGACGTTACCATCGCCGATAACGAGTACCTTTTTCCCGATGGAAATGGCATCGCCCTGCACTTCGTAGTTTTTCAAAAAATCGATGGCATTGGTCACTCCAGGTATCGCCGCAGAGCCGGGAACCGGAAGTGCACGGCCCTTTTGGGCTCCTGGTGCGATAAAAATTGCGTCGTACTCTTGCTCCAGTTGTGCAAGGGTGATATCAATTCCAACGCAGACACCCATTTTTGTTTCAACCCCAAGGTTGATGATCCGCTGGATTTCAGCCTCAAGAACGTTGCGGTCAACACGGTAGCCCATGATGCCGTAGAGCACCATTCCACCCAATTTCTCATTGGCGTCGTATATCGTTACGGCGTGACCTTTGCGGCGAAGCTGATAGGCTGCCGAAAGACCTGCCGGACCGCCGCCGATAACAGCAACCCTTTTGCCGGTGTCAACACCTGCTCCTGGCAGTTGCAGGCCAGCTTCAATGCCGTAATTGCCAATCACCTGCTCAACGGCATTAATGGCCACACTTTCGTCATGGTGCTGGCGATTGCAGGCATTTTCACAAGGGTGTGGACAAATCCTGCCCATAACGGCAGGAAAAGGGTTCGCATCGACAATGGTTTCCCATGCGGCTTTCAGGGCGTTGTCAGACTTGTCAACACCATTCAGCAAACGGTGATAACCACGGATGTCCTCACCAGCCGGGCACTCCGCCATGCATGGCGCAAGCTGCCTGACATAGACCGGACATTTGTGACTATGGTCTCCAAATGCAACAATCTTGTCGGTTCCCGTCAGTTCACTGAAGGGCGGGAAGACATAAGATGTCGCAAAATCAAGGATAGGATTGGATTCTACCTTCATGAATTATCTCCTGTAAGTCTAAAAGCGAACATGAGCAGACTGATTGAACGTCGTTCTTGCATGACGGTAACTGTCGATCATGTCATTATCAAAAACAAGTCCTGTTTCTTCAAAAAAGCGTTTCCATCCAATCCGGTTAATCCACTCCCCTACTCGCTCCCAGGGACGTCCACCCGCTTTGTATGCGGTAAGGATTTTGCCGATTACCTCGGTGACCTCGGGCCATCTTGGCGGATTGTTTGGCAGATTGTGGGCAACAATACTCATTGTTGATGGTTTGGAACGGGCATTGCTGTTTTTGCCACCGACCCAGATCGCAAATTTTGAGTGCTCGGGATGGTTGATTTCCATGGCCGGGCAGGCTCCGAAACAGGCGCCGCAGCAAATACATTTTTCCTCATCGACCATGAGCGATTTCTTGCCATTGATCACTGTCGGCCGAATGGCTGCAACAGGGCAACGGGTAACCGCTTTTGGTAATTCACAGATTGTTGCGAGGTGATCGTGGTTGATTCTTGGAGGGCGTGTGTGTTTGATAACAACAGCGATATCGGCCTGGCCGCCACAATTGATTGCACAACAAGAGGTCGAGAGCCTCACCTTGTTGGGCATCTCCATCCCCTTGAACTCATTGTAAAGCGTATCCATCATCGACTTCACAACTCCTGAAGCATCAGTCGCCGGAATATCACAATGAAGCCACCCTTGGGTATGTGATACCGATGAGACGCACATCCCTGTTCCACCGACGGGAAAGCCCATCTCTTCGAGTTCGCGGATCATCGGCTCTACATTCGCCTCGTTGGGCGTCAAAAACTCAACATTGTTGCGTACCGTAAAGCGAAGATAACCGTCACTGTACTTGTCGGCAACATCACAAAGGCGTCGGAGCATATCAACCGTATCCTGACGGGGCGTTCCTGCCCGGACGGTGTAGATGGTGTCACCACTGTGTGCAACATGCTTCAAAACTCCGGGCTTGGGAATTTCGTGATATTTCCACTGCCCGTAGTTTTTTCTCACAACCGGATGCAAG
>CAIQGA010000155.1 GCA_903871235.1 uncultured Chlorobiaceae bacterium | reverse complement strand
GTTTCGGCCTTCTCAACAGAAAAAAGTACGGTCATAAATGACCAAGATCAAAAAAATGGTGACTTGCAGCTTATGGGCGACATCATAGCTTTTTTTGGCGAAAATCTCAATTCCGACAGGCTGCATAGTACCCCAGGAAACCATTCTCTTTTCGGGCACCATTCGTGACAATATCCGTTATGGAGTACCAACGGCAAGTCATGAAGCGGTGATCAGGGCGGCCAGAACGGCGCAGGCTCATGATTTTATTCTCGGATTGCCCGAGGGATATGATACCCGTGTTGAAGAGCGGGGCGTTAACCTTTCAGGAGGCCAGAAACAGCGGATTGCTCTTGCACGGGCGATGCTGGCTTCCCCTGAAATTCTGATTCTTGACGATAGTACCAGTGCCGTTGATATCGATACGGAGAGAAGGATACAGGATGAACTGGCGATAACAAACGCAAACTGCACGCTGCTTGTTGTTGCCCAGAGAGTCAGCTCTGTTTTGAACGCAGACAAGATTATCGTGCTCGATAAAGGGCGCATTGTCGGCCGAGGCAGCCATGCGCTGTTGATGCAGAACTGCGATGTATACCGCGAAATCTACGATTCACAGTTGGGTCGTGAGCGCTCAGACGAAGAGGCTAAAGCATTAGTACAGAGGGAGGAGTTACCATGAGTCGTTACGAGAACGATGGGCGAAACAACCACCCGCATATCGGGATTGGCAATGTCATGCAGCCCGGAAAAATAGAAAAGCCTCGAAACTCTGCGGCAGCCGTTCAGCGACTGCTCCACTATCTTTCTCCATTCCGGTCGAAACTGCTGGTCGTTGCCATTTTAGTCGTACTTTACTCTTTGCTTGGCCTTACCGGCCCCTACCTTATCGGGCTTGCCATCGACCGCTTTATTGTGCAGAAAAATGTTGCTGGTCTTGAGCACATTGCCCTGTTGATGCTTATGGCCTATCTCCTGTATAACCTGTTTCAATTCATTGCGGGCTGGATTATGGCCAAAGTTTCGCAAACCGCCCTGAAGCAGTTGAGCGGGGATCTGTTTACCCACATACAAACCCTGCCAGTCAGTTATTTCGATCACAATTCATCAGGAGGCCTGATGAGCAGGCTGACCAATGATATTGATGCGATTAACCAAGCAGTTTCCCAGAATGTCACTTCGCTGGTAGCAAGCGTTCTCTCTCTGATCGGTATCATGGTGGCCATGTTTTTGCTTGATGTCTGGCTTGCTTTGACCGCACTGCTTGTTATTCCGATCATGCTCTGGTTCACGCAGTTTGTTGCCCACAACACCCGCAAGGGATTCAGGGAGTTGCAGAAACAGCTTGGAGAGATGTACGGCATCATGGAAGAGTCCATCAGCGGCCTGAAAGTGATCAAGGCATTCCGGCGAAACGCCGAGGTGATTGAGCGGTTTAAGAGCCAGAACGACAAGGTTTTTCAGGCAGCAGTCTATGCCAACAGCTACTCCATGCTGCTCATGCCGCTGACCAACGTCCTTGGAAACCTCTTTGTCATAGTCATTGCCTCGGTTGGCGGGTGGATTGCGCTGAAAGGACTGGTTACGGTCGGTGTTATTGCCACATTCATCATCTATGCACAAAACTTTATTCAGCCCCTTCGCCAACTGGCGAATATGTACAACATCATCCAGTCTGCGCTTGCGGGCAGCGAAAGAATATTTGAGATTCTTGATATCCCTTCGGAGGTTGATGAATGGTATGAAACGGTTCCTCCGACCATGGCAGGGACGATCAGCTTCGACCGGGTGACGTTTGGCTATGAGAAGGGAACTCTGGTAGTGCGCGATATGACCTTTGTTGCAGAGCCGGGTAAAACCATTGCACTGGTCGGACCAACAGGGGCAGGAAAAACTACGATTATCAACCTGCTGACCCGGTTTTATGAAACCAGCAGCGGTTCAATCACTATTGATGGCAAAAATATCCGGGATTTCGGCAAGGCAGCCTTGCGCAGCCGACTTGGCCTGGTGCTTCAGGATACCTTTCTCTTTTCTGGAACAGTGATGGAAAATATCCGCTTCGGTCGGCTCGATGCCACCGTCAAAGCGTGTATCCATGCCGCAGAGCTTGCCGAAGCCGACGAGTTCATCCGCAAGTTACCCCAGGGATATAACACAGTCCTGTCAGAGCGGGCAGGCAACCTGAGCCAGGGGCAGCGTCAGTTGCTCGCCATTACCCGCGTTATTCTGGCAAATCCCGACATCCTGATTCTTGATGAAGCAACCAGCAGCGTCGATACCCGTACCGAGCTTCGTATCCAGAAGGCCTTGCTGACGCTCATGAAGGGACGCACAAGCTTTGTTATCGCCCACCGGCTCAGCACCATTCGCGATGCCGATCAGGTACTGGTGATCGACAAGGGCACCATTGTTGAAAAAGGGACGCATCATGAACTTCTTGCCGAGCAGGGGATTTATTGTAATCTTTACACCAGTCAGTTCAGGGGGCTGGCAATTTAGCAACGATTTTAACCCTCGAAAACAATGTGGTGGACTTATGCGTTACTCTCAGCGTTATTTGCCTCGTGCACAGCAATACTTGCCAAAGTTGGCGTAAAGGGGATCAACTCCGATCTGGCAACCGCAATACGCACCATATTTATTCTGCTGATTGCCTGGGGGATTGTCTTTGCCAGAAAGGAAACCAGCGGAATTGCCCTGATATCCGGCAACAACTGGCTTTTTCTCGGCTTGTCGGGTGTTGCCACTGGCCTGTCGTGGATTTTTTACTTTAAAGCTCTGCAATTGGGCAATGTTTCACAGGTCGCTCCGGTCGACAAGCTGAGCGTCGCGCTTACTATTTTTTTATCGGTGGCGCTCCTGCATGAAGTTGTTTCGCTGAAAGTTCTTCTCGGAGCGCTCCTCATTGTTGGCGGTTCAATTCTCATTATTCTATGATAGAACACAGAATTGCCCAAGAGTGCTGTCCGGCTCACGCTCTTCTTTGCGGATGGAGGTTACTCTTGAGCGAGATGGCCCTCTTTTTGCCTGGAGGAGCAACTCTTCGATTGCTTCTTCCGGGCCTTGGGCATCAATTTCTACGGTGCCATCCATACGGTTTTTTACCCACCCGCAGAGCTTCAGCTCTCTTGCCTTCCGATCAATAAACATTCTGAACCCGACACCCTGTACTGCACCCGTAACAATCAAGTGTACCCTTTTTTGCATTACCATCTCCGTTTTGTTCATGCTCTTGCATTCTATTTTGCTTGATGGCCCAAGCAACATATTACTCGGAAGAAAGCGCTGAAGGCAAGACAATTCTTGGCAGCGAAAAAGTAAACACGGCGCCTCCCTCAGGTGGACACTCAACCATAATGCTTCCCTTGTGTTGATTGACGATGATGTCATAGCTGATGCTGAGCCCGAGTCCCGTTCCTTTGCCGATCTCCTTTGTTGTGAAGAAGGGCTCAAAGATCCGCTCCCTGATCTTTTCAGCGATTCCCGGACCGTTATCGCTTATTGAGCAAGAGATGTTGTCGCTGCTTGCCCATGTTTTGACCTCTATGCGCCCCGGATCGCTTCTGTTGTGTGACTTGATGGCATGGACGCTGTTGATGATGAGGTTAAGGATCACCTGGCTGATTTTGGAGGGATCGCACAGTACCAGCGGCAGGGAATTGAGCTGTACATCAAGAGCTATAACGTCGCGGTATTCGCTTTTTGCAATGACGAGAGTCTCTTCTATTGCGCTGTTGATATCAAATGGAGTGAAGGAGTTTTTGCTGTTAGTGTAAGAGAAATTCCTCATGCTCCGGGTGATGGTGGTGATGCGCTCCACCCCCTGTTCTGATTTTTTCAGGGCTATCGGGATGCTGGAAATCAAATCATCAATGTCGAATGCACGCTCTTTGTTTCTGACGTGCATGATCTCTTCGGCAACTGGTGTTGATGCCTCAACTTTTTCTATGATATGGCGGTAATCATTGACGAGTTCGAAAAGATCCTGACAGTCACTCTCAATATTGTTGCTGTTGAGCAGAATAAAATTGAGCGGGTTGTTGATTTCGTGGGCTATGCCTGCCGCAAGCTGCCCGATCATCTCCATTTTTGATGAGTTCTGCAGTTGAGCGGCGAGTTTGTTTTTTTCATTCTCGGTAATCTTGTTGGCAATGATATCCCAGACTTGATTGGCTAATGTCTCTACCCATTCGATATCTTTGTGACCATAATCCGCAGGCTTGTTGCCGACCCCCATTATTGCCACTATTTTTTCATTCCGAATGACCGGTATAACCATTTCACGCTTGACTTGAACATGACCCTCCGGCATTCCTTTACGATGATCGAGGTTGGGATAATCATTATGGATAATCGCTTTTCGTTCACGCACGGCATCAGTCCATACTCCGGCTTTATTGAGCGGATAGTGGCGGTTTGCGGCATCCGCTTTGCACATATTTTTCAGGGTGTTGCTCGACCATGCCTGCAGGTTGAGTGTCGTCTGGTTTTCGTCAACAAAGTGAACAAACCCGATCGAACTTCCCGTTATCTTTTCAGCTTCGTCAAGCGTTATGCTCAGCAACTCTTCCACCGAATAGGTTTCGGCTATCTGGAGCAGGCGAATCCTGAATGCATTAAGCGACTCGTATCGCTTGCGGTCAGTAACGTCATGAATGATGGCGTGAACAACCGCTTTGCCATCGATTTCGATTTTGTTGCGAAAAATTTCCACATCCCGTATAGAGCCGTCAGCCATCCGGTGGTAACCGCTGAAGGTATTGTGTACCCCGGCATCTACTGATTTCAGGCTGCTTATGATGGCTTCCGGTGGCAAGGTATTGATATCGCGGGTGTACATCTGCTTGAGTTCATCAAGTGACCACCCATACCATCCCGTAGCCTTTTCGTTGACATCAAGAATTTTCCCTGTTTCTGGGTCAAGAAGAGCCTGTATGGCGGAATGGCTGTTAAAAACGGCCCTGAACCGCTCTTCGCTTTTTTTGAGCACCGTTTCTGCCTCTTTGCGTTTGGTGATGTCATCAATAATCGCAATCAGATATCCATTTTCAGGGCAATACAGAGTGGTATCAAGCCACGTTTGTGAAGGCATAAAGCACATTTCAAAGCGCTCCGGAATTCCTGTATCGGCAACCATGATCATTTTTTCAAGAAACTCCGGATGCCTGGTGGCTATATCGGGAAAAACCTCCGATATTTTTTTTCCGACCACGTTTTTGAGAGCTATCAGGGTTTCATAAGCGGTATTGGTCTCCAAATAGATAAAATCAACAGCTCTTCCATCAGCATACACCACCTGAGCGCTTACGTAGCCTTTTCCGATGTACTCTATAAAGCTGCTGTGATGATTACATTTTTGAGAAAAAGGGAGGGCATTTGACGTGGGAGGGGTAGCAACGTTGTTGTATGATGTGGTCAATGGGGTACTCATGGTTGTGACGATTATGGGGTTTCGCAGCTCTGTGGGGGGAGAGTGGCGATTGCTCTTTTTAGCGATTCTTGATCAACTCCGGGTGCTCGGCAATATACACTTCACTTCTGCTGTGTATTGAATGTGCCAAAAAGCCCTCTTTTGTTGTTTGTACGCCTTTTACTTTTACATACTTACCCGGAAGAAGAAGGGTGTCGCTGTCAATTTTTGCCTCTTTGACGTCGATTTGCCAGAACTCATTGGCAAAGCTTTTCAGAATCAAAATCCTCTCCTTTTCGTCGTACCTGATGACTCGTCCTCCAAGGCGCCCTTTGTCAGGATGTGACCAATCCTGCTCATTTCCATTGACGAGATGATAGTAGTCGCTGTAGTTTTCCGACAGGTACCAATGGGTGGAGCGTCCGATGCCAGAGGCATAAAAAACCGTCGTGAGGGGAATTGTTGCAAGCAATAATCCGGTACTAATTCTGATGATGCCGTACGAATATCCTTTTTTTGAGCGCGATACTACGGTGAAGACCAGAAGGAAAAAAAGCATAATCAAAACAAGCCATGACCAGGGCATGCTCATCAACATGCTTATCAGCAAGGGGTAATCATGAAGAAGCGTTATGGTGTAATCGTGACTGATGGTGAAATCATGGTTGAGGGAGATATACAAGGCAACTGCCCCGGCCAGGCTGACAATAATGGCAAGAGTCGCTACAACAATCCGGAGCGTGACCTGTTTGAGCACAAAATGCCAGCGGGGGATTGGCGTTATCTGGTTTTGTTCTATGGTTGACCAAAATGCATCGGAAACTTTGTTTGGCATATTGCAAGGGGGCTAAATATTTTCCAGGTAAGCATTTATTTTATTTTCAGCGTGCAGGGTGAGCGTCTCGACGGTATGCTGCGATATCTCCAGAATATCAGAGATCTCTGGTGAAGATTTCTGTTCAGCATATTTTAACACCATAACATCACGATACTTGCCTTCAAGCTGTTTGACCGCCGTTATAATCTGTGTTAATGTGTAATGCTGGCAATCGGGCAAGGTGTTGGTAATTCGCTCAACCATAGGCTCGTAAGGCGATCCTGATTCATTGTCATCTCTCTTTGCGGGCAGGTTCTTTAAGCGCTCATCAATTTCCTTGTGGGCAAGCCGGTATATCCATGACGAAAAGGGGATGGAGTGATCATACTCATTGAGATAGACATAAGCGTTGACAAAGATATCCTGAAGCAGCTCCCCGGCACTTTTTCTCTCGCAGCCGGATACTGCAATATAGAGTAAAAGAATTTTTTCGTATCGGTGTATGATTGCGGTAAACTGTTTTGTCTCTTTTTGCGTCAGGAGCACAAGTTCTTGATCGGAGAGCCATTCCGATTGTTTTTTGATCGCAATTTTGTTGCTGGCCCATAGTTTTGAAAAATGAACCGTGATGGCAAAGAGTTCACTGGGTATGAAGTTGCGAGGTATTGCCGGGGCGACCATTATGGGTGAATCCATGGCATTAATATTTCTTTTTTAAAGGCTGCCTTTGCCCTGAATTGAGATTCCGAGTTCTCTCTGGTTGATTCTGCTCTTCTTTTGTGGGAGAAATAAGACAAAAGTACTCCGCTTTATGAATAAACAAAACAGCAAAACATCTCCGGGCGAAGAATTTTACTATTATTAATCAGAAAAAGCAAATTTAGCAGTGGCGGTGGTGTGGGGCATAACCTGAGTGACGGTTTTCTTGCCAGGAGAGTGCGTGGAGTCCCTCTTTTTTTATAGGTTGTTATTGATAAACTCCCTGATTTTGACGATGTTATTACTGAACGTGGCGTCGTGACAAAACTCGATAAACCCCTCCTGATCGCAGAGGTGTGGTTCCTTTTCCTTCAGAAGATATAAATCCTTCCTCTTATGAATATTGGTATCCCCAGGGAAATAAAGATAAAAGAGAACAGGGTCTCCTGTACTCCTGCAGGTGTTCGCCATCTTGTCAGCGCTGGCCACCATGTTGTTGTTGAGCGTGGAGCTGGCAAGGGGAGCGGCTTCAGCGATGATAAATATAAGCGCTCCGGTGCCATTATCGCCTCTTCGGCTAAAGAGGTGTGGAAAAATGAGCTTATTGTGAAGGTAAAGGAGCCTCTGGCAGAGGAGTTTGCCTTTTTTCGGGAGGGCCAGATTCTCTTCACCTTTCTTCATCTTGCCAGTGTTCCGGAGCTTGCTCGTCACTTGATCAAATCAAAAGTAACCGGTATTGCCTACGAAACGGTTGAGTATGGCGGCCATCTGCCTTTGCTGGCTCCCATGAGTGAAGTTGCCGGAAAAATGAGCATCATCATGGGTGGCTTTTATCTCGCAAGCCATCAGGGTGGTAAGGGCAAACTGCTGGGTGGTCTTCCCGGAGTACTCCCGGCCAAGGTGCTGATTCTGGGAGGTGGTTCTGCCGGTACCAATGCCGCAAGAGCTGCGGCAGGCCTCGGGGCCGAGGTTACCGTCATGGAGATCAATCAGGAACGATTGCGTGAACTCGACAATTTGCTGCCGCCCCAGGTGCACACCCTCTTTGCCAACGAACAGAATCTTGAGGAGATGCTTGCTGATGTTGACCTGATAGTTGGTGCCGTGTTGGTGACTGGCGCAACGGCACCGAAGCTTTTGACGCGATCCATGCTTCAAAAAATGAAGCCGGGGAGTGTGATTGTCGATATTGCCATCGATCAGGGTGGCTGCTTCGAAACCTCACATCCCACTACGCATGAAAATCCGGTCTTTGTGGAAGAGGGGATTATCCATTACTGTGTCGCCAATATGCCTGCCGCCTATCCCCGCACTTCCACCGATGGGCTCACGGGAGCGACCCTTCCCTACATCAGAAGGATTGCGGATCTTGGTCTTGAAAGTGCCATGGTGATGGTGCCCGGACTTTCGGGTGGTCTCAACACATGGAATGGAGAGGTGACCCACAAGGAGGTTGCCCATTCACTTGGTCTGCCTTTTCACAACAACCCCTTTATCTGAAACAAAGAGGCCATCCCTTTTTGCCGGGATGGCCTCTGCATTTTGGATTCAGCGGTTTATCTGCGTTGGATGTGGTTGATCACCTCGGCAAGCCGGTCAATCTCCTCTTTGGTATTGTAGAAGGCGAGTGATGGCCGTATCGTCCCTTCAACACCGAAGCGCCGTAACGATGGCTGCGAGCAGTGGTGGCCAGTACGGACGGCAATGCCTTCACGGTCGAGCAGTTTGCCAACCTCATCGTTGGGGAGATTGTTCAGCACAAAGGAAAGAACGCCCACCTTGTTGCGAGCGGTTCCTATCATGCGCAGTCCAGGAATCCCGATCAGGCGTTCGGTACCGTACTCGGTCAGTTCATGCTCGTAACGGGAAATGTTGTCGAGTCCGATTTTGCGCACATAGTCGAGCGCGGCTCCAAGGCCGATGGCGTCACCGATAGAGGGGGTTCCCGCCTCAAATTTTGCCGGAGCTTCGTTGTAGATGGTCTCTTCGAAGCGCACATCCTTGATCATGTTGCCGCCGCCCTGCCACGGAGGCATCAGTTCGAGCAGCTCCCGTTTGCCGTAGACGACACCGATACCGGTCGGCGCAAAGATTTTGTGACCTGAAAAGACAAAGAAATCGGCATCAAGATCCTGCACGTTGACCGGGATATGGGCCACCGACTGGGCTCCGTCGATGAGTACTTTGGCGTCAAACCGTTTGGCCAACTGTATCATCTCTTTAATAGGAAGAATGGTTCCAAGTCCGTTCGAAGCCTGGGTCAGCGCAACAAATTTTGTGCGGGGCCCGAGCAGTTTGGTATACTCTTCCATGATGATTTCACCCCGGTCGTTGACTGGCACAACCTTGATGCGAACTCCTCTTTCCTGCGCAACCATCTGCCATGGCACAATATTGGCGTGATGCTCAAGGATGGAAAGCACAATCTCGTCTCCCGGCTGGAGGAACTTTCGTCCCCAGGTCTGCGCCACCAGATTGATCCCTTCGGTGGTGCCCCTGACATAGATGATCTCCGTTGCGGAGCCAGCACCGATGAATTGCCGGATTTTTTCGCGGGCACCCTCGTAGGCATCGGTTGCACGGGCGGCGAGGGTGTGGGCACCCCGGTGGATGTTCGAGTTATCGGTGGCATAAAATTGCGCCACAGCGTTGATAACACTCAGCGGCTTCTGTGTCGTTGCAGCATTGTCGAACCAGACAAGCTCTTTGCCATGAATCAATTGACGCAGCACCGGAAAATCCTTGCGTATGGTTGCTACATTAAACCCTTCAGGCTGGTGCACTGGAGGCTGAGGCTCACGCAAAAAATAGTAGGGCTCTTTGGAAGTTTCAGGCAGGCTGAACGGTAGATGGCTGCTGCCGAGTGTTTCCGGACTTCGGTTCGGCCATACCGGAGCAGGTGCTTTGCCGGGAAGCTCAGGATGGATGCTCGAAGAGCGGTCTACGGTTCCCGGGGATGAGAGCGTTGAAAAATCTCCGGATGGGACATTCTGTATGCCACGAAGGGAGCGAAAGAGCTTTTCCAGGTCAGGGCTTCCCTGTTCTTGTGCAAACGTCTGGTAGAGCTTTGCGCCGTAGCATTGACCGTCTGCAGGTACGCCGGTTGAGCCCGGCAATTCGGGAAGCTGCTGCTGCAACTGGTTGGAGGAAAAAGCCTCCGGGTTCAGGCTCTGAGGGGCAGTTGCGGTCGATATGGGCTCTTGAGCTGCGGCAAGAAGCACTTTAAAAGAAAAATCGTCGTCAGAAGGAAGTCCACCATTCAGTGTAGTAAAAAACGGAGTAATGCTTTCTGGATGACCTTCCGAAAAATGTTCCGTCGAGTCTGGCTTTGGAGGCAGGCTGCGCCGGATAAATTGGTCGAGCCCGTATGAGCCGTTTTTATTGTCGGAATAGTTTTGCTGCTCGGTCAGTTTATTGGCGTGATGGCCGAGTGGTTCCTCTTTTTTTTCTGGTGCGCCTGCCAAAAAATAGAAATCGTGTTCTGGTTCCGTTGGTAGCCCATCGAAACTATAAGGAGGAGTCGACGGCCCGGAAAAATCCTGCTGTTGCAGAGTGGTCGGAAAGTTCAACGCATCCGGATTCCCGGCGAGAACAGTTTTATCATGTAAAGTATCAGCAACTGAAGATGGTGCGCCTGCGGCATCGGTTTCATATCTTGGCGCAGTGCCAGCTTCAGGCAGTTCATTGAACAGACGGCTTGCAAGCTGTGCAATGAACACCGGGTTCAGTGCTTCACTTTCGATTCCCGTAATGTTCTCTTGCTTATATGTTCCAGGCATAAGTTACAATGGTAATCTATAGAGAAACACCATGTTTCAGTACTTGAATCATGGCACTTTCTCCATAGCGGTTAATCGCAGTTTTATTTGGTTTTTGTACCTAACAAGCGATGCTCGTAATCGTGATAGTAGCCGACCTCAACATTTTCAAGGATAGCCAGAGCATCATCGGTCAAAACGGCCAGTGATGAGTAAAGTGTCAAGAGATAGGAGGCAACGCCAAGCTTGTCGAGACCCATTAGTCTTGCCGAAAGGCTCGGGCTGATCTCTCCGGGGATTCCGGCCTGATGCAATCCAACAACGCCCTGCTCATTTTCGCCTACACGGACGAGGATAATGTTGGTTGTGCCTTGACCTGATTGATTTTTGTTGATTTCAATCTTGTCGCATGGCACAAGCGGTACGCCACGCCAGGTCAGGACAGGAGTTCCAAAGAGATTGATGGTTGGTGGAGGAACGCCGCGCCAGGTGCATTCGCGCTCGAAGGCGGCAATGGCTTTTGGGTGAGCGATAAAGAAGGCGGGTTTTTTCCACACCTTTGTGAGCAGATCGTCAAGGTCATCCGGGGTTGGTGTGCCGTAGCGGGTGCTGATGCGCTGTCCGGGATCGGCAGAATGGAGCAGGCCGAACTCACGGTTGTTGATGAACTCCCACTCCTGACGCTCCTTGATGCCCTCGATCGTCAGACGCATCTGCTGCTCTATCTGGTTGTAGGGCTCATTGTAGAGGTCGGAAACCCTTGTGTGGACGCGAACCACGGTCTGTATGGCCTGAAGAGAGTATTCACGGGGTTTATTGGAGTAATCCACATACGTCTCTGGGATTTCAACATTTTCAGCGAAACCGGCAATAAGGTCGATGTGCTTTTCGCCATGTTTGTTGACGGTCGAGCGGATTTTAAGGTACTCTTCGACCGAAGCCTGAAAAGCCTCTTTCAGTGAAGGTGATTCCTGGAAAAGCTTTTCGATATCAACACTGGAGAGTGAGAAATAGGAGCCAGGGGTAATGGTGCGGATAGTGACTGATGAAGGTTTTTCTGAAACAAGGTCTTCTTCACCAAAATACTCTCCTTCTGAAAGCAGGGCGATACGAAGATCCTCACCGTGAAGTCCCTTGCTTAAAACTTCTACCTGACCGTGTGCAATGATAAAAATTTTGTGGCGATCTTCACCTTCAAGGATAAGGGTGTTGCCAAGTCCCGTCTCTTCGAGCACAAACTTTTTTGCCAGATTGCTGATGATTTCGTTATCAAACGATGCAAAGAGAGGAATGCTTTTCAGCGCTTCAGGGCGAAATGATGCGATGCCTCTATGAAAATCTATTCCGATACGCTCGGGTTTCTGCAGTTCTATTTTTGTGCGGTTGACGCGGTAGGTGCCCGATGAGACATGAACCCAAGGGAGAAGCTTTAAAAGCCATCTCGGGGTTATGGAGTTCATCTGGGGCGCAGTTTTGGTCGTGTTCGCCAGATTCCTTGCTACGTGGGTTGTTACACTGCGTTGTAACTGACTGCTGGGTTCCTGTGGTGCGTTTGACATGGTCATGTAATGGGTTAAAAGTTGCCGGTGAACAAGTTATTTTGAACACCAAAAACGGCCTTTCTCTTATATAACGACGGGTTCATCTTCAAACTGATAGAGCAATGTTGAGAGGTATCGCTCGCCGGTATCGGGCAGAATGACGACGATACGTTTTCCCTTGTTCTCTTCACGTTGGGCCAGTTGCAATGCTGCGTAAACGGCGGCACCTGACGAGATGCCTACAATAAGTCCCTCTGTCCGGGCAAGTTCGCGGCCGGTACGCAGGGCATCTTCGTTTTTGACCGGAATAATTTCATCAATAATCTCTTTGTTCAGGATGTCGGGCAAAAAACCGGCACCAATGCCCTGTATTTTGTGCGGACCTGGCCTGCCGCCAGCAAGAACCTGTGAGTCAAAGGGTTCAACAGCAATGATTTTAATTTCCGGGTTCCGCTCTTTGAGCACCTCTCCTACACCGGTAATGGTGCCGCCGGTGCCAACGCCGCTGACAAAAATATCGACGGTACCGTCAGTATCGTTCCATATCTCCACGGCGGTTGTTGTGCGGTGGACTTCTGGATTGGCCGGGTTCTTAAATTGCTGTGGAATAAATGAATTCGGATAGGTGACGTGCAGTTCGTTGGCTTTTTTTATGGCTCCGAGCATCCCTTCCGAACCAGAAGTCAGCACCAGTTCAGCGCCAAGCGCCTTGAGGAGATTGCGGCGCTCAATACTCATTGTTTCAGGCATCGCAAGGATAAGGCGGTATCCTTTGGCTGCAGCAATAAAGGCCAAGGCGATGCCGGTGTTGCCGCTCGTCGGCTCAATAATGATACTTTCGCGGTCTATTAACCCATTTTTCTCTGCATCTTCGATCATTGAAAAACCGATGCGATCTTTGACACTGCCTCCAGGATTGAAGTATTCAAGTTTGGCAATAATCGTTGCCTCTGTTTTATGTTCTCGATTGAAATTTCCAAGCTCAAGAAGAGGGGTGTTACCGATAAGATCGGTCAGCTTTTTTGCAATACGTCCCATGATCAGTGATTTTTTTTGGGGGTGTTTTACACGTTTGTGTCACAATTGTTAAAGGTTTAATGGTAAACAGTATGGCTTTTATTTGGCATTTCCTAATCATTTTTTTTCTGACAGACCATGCCGCTTTTACCTTGTTTTTAACGTTTTGCCGTTTGTCTGCAATGAAACCGGATCGTAAAAAAACGTTTTGTAAAGTGGGCAAAGAATGGTAAATTTTCGCCAGATTGACTGGTGAGTCTGCAGCGAGTTGCATTTGTTTCATTTTCAATGCAAACAAGCGTCCCTGACCAGGTGTTGAAAAAAGACCATGAGTTCGATGCCTCCTTTCTGTCTTGATATCAATGCCGGGTTTTGTCAACATCCAACTCAACGGATATGGATTTTTTTTCCGTTCTCTACTACCGGTTCAAAAAAGTCTGGAAAGCTGTCCGCCTCTACCTTGTTATTGCTGGCCCTGGCCTTGTGGTGATGATTGCCGACAATGATGCGGGTGGAATTACGACCTATGCTGCCACAGGCGCCAAATATGGGTATCATCTTATCTGGTTTTTGCTGCTCCTGATTCCTGTTGCCTATTATGTGCAGGAGATGACGGTGAGGCTGGGAGCTGTGACCAAGCGGGGACATGCCGAGGCAATTTTTGAAAGTTTTGGTGCTTTCTGGGGATGGTTTTCACTCATTGATCTTATGATTGTTGACTGGCTGACGCTGGTCACTGAATTTGTGGGGATGACTGCGGCTCTTGGTATTTTCGGGGTTCCTGCCTGGTTGACCGTTATTATCGTTGTTTTGCTCATGAGTATCATTGTGCTGAACGGGCGATACTGGACATGGGAAAAGATTGCACTGGGATTTTGCCTGCTGAACCTGATCTATATTCCGGCGGCATTTATGGTTAATCCTTCACTTTCGGACATCGCCGGTCAGGGGCTTATTCCCAATCTTCCAGGCGGTCTCACCAATGAGCTCTTTTTTCTGCTCATGGCCAATATTGGTACCACCATTGCACCCTGGATGCTCTTTTTCCAGCAAAGCTCAGTTGTCGACAAGGGATTGCAGGAAAAAGATATCAAGATGGGCAAGCTTGATACCTTTATCGGCTCAATCATCACCGTCTCAATTGCGATTTTCATTGTGATTGTAACCGGTACCCTGCTGCATGGCACCCCCATTGATGATGCCGCTACCGCAGCCAAACTGTTGATGAAAACAAACCACTATGTCGGTGCCTTTATGGCCATAGGACTCTTTGATGCCGGTCTGCTTGGGGCCATCTGCATATCGCTGGCAAGTTCCTGGGCGTTTGGTGAAATCTTCGGATGGGCTCACTCTCTCAACACCAAGGTAAAGGAAGCTCCCTGGTTTTACATCTCCTTTTTTATTACCCTTGCAACAGCCGGTGTTGTTCCCCTGATACCGGGGGCGCCGCTTGTGCTCATTACCCTTTTTGTTCAGGTTATTGCGGTCACTCTTCTTCCGGCAGCACTGGTCTTTTTGATTCTTTTGCTCAACGACAAAAAGACGATGGGGGAGTATGCCAATACACGGTTGCAGAATATTGTCAGCACCCTTATTGTTGTCTCTATTATTATACTCTCAACCCTGTACGGAGTCAGTGCACTTTTTCCCAATCTTTTCCAGTAAAGGTGTAAGACCATGAGGACAATCAATCAGTTTCTTAACAAGATCCGTGAGATTAACCAGCGCTATTCAAAGCCGAAAGTTGAGATGTCGCGGGCGGTCAAAATCTCTTTGGCTGTGCTCCGGGTTTACCTCTTTCTGCTGGTGGTGCTGATGGTCTATAAGTTCATAACCGTTATGAATGTTTTATAAAAAGGGAGACGAGGAAAATGGTTACTGTACTGGAGCGTGAATTTTTTCTGAGCGAAATTGTTGGTCGCCGGATTTATCTCAAATCGAACTCAATCGGCAAGCTTAAAGATCTTGTTATTCAGGAGAATGCGGGCAAAATTCCGGAAGTGACCCATCTGCTTGTTCATCGCCCTTATGGTGACCCCCGTCTTTTGATTCCCTGGGATAAAATCACCCTGATTTCAAACACTGAGATTGTTTCGGAAATCACCAGCACCGAAGGCTACGAACTTGACCCTCTCAACAGCCACATTTTTCTGAAAGACTATATCCTCGACAAGAAAATTCTTGACATGGATGATCATGAAATTGAGGTGGTCTATGACGTAAAGCTTCTCTTCCAGAACGAGCGGCTTTTTGTCAGCGAAGTGGATTTCAACCGTTTTCGCATTCTTCGCCGCATGGGCTTTAAAAAGCTTGCCAACTATCTTGCCCGATACAAGGAGGGATCCAGCATTTCATGGCTCTATGTTCAGCCGTTGCCCGAAACTATTGGCAGCTTTGAGGGGAATGTCAAGCTCAATGTGCTCAAGGAAAATATTAATGACATTCATCCTGTTGATCTTGCCGATATTCTTGAAGAGCTGGAAGGGAATCAACGCCTGGCGGTCTTCAACCAGATTGAACCGGAACTGGCCTCAGATACCCTTGAAGAGGTTGAGCCGAGGGTGCAGCGGGAGCTGATCCGCTCCATGGAAAAAGTGCGGGCTGCCGGATTGATTAACGAAATGAGTCCTGCTCAGGTTGCGGGAATACTCTCGATACTGCCTGCATCAGATGCCGACGAGATTATTGAATTTGTTGATAGTGAAAATAAGCAGAGGGTACAGCAGATCATCGACCAGCATGATGAAAATATCATGCTCTACTCTACCCAGAAGGTGATAAGGCGGCCCGTTGAGACCGTTGTCAAGGATGTCATAGGCAATTATCGTGCGGTTGCCTGTGATATGGATGTTATCATGTATGTCTATGTCGTCGATACCCAGAATACCCTCCAGGGGGTTGTCGATATCAGGGAGCTGATTGAGGCTGATCCAGACCAGACGCTTGGTGACATTATGACTGACAGTCTTATCACGCTCAATCCGGATGACACGCTTCATGATGCTGTTGATATGTTTTTCCGTTACTCCTTCCGGGCAATTCCGATCACTGATGACAATGATTCTCTGCTCGGTGTTGTCTCTTTTCATGATATCAAGGGAATCAAGCCCCGGCTTGATTAACTGCATGCATTGAAATTTGTTAAAAAGAGCGTGTCGAAAAAGAAGCTTGTTGTTAAAAAAAATGGTCGTTAAGTAGAGCTTTGACATTGAAAAACGTACAAAAAATGAGGTGGCGTTTGATGGTAAGCTGAACAATGATTATATAGAACAGTACGCTTTTAACTCATTTTTGTTTTAAAAAAACCCCTTCAACAGGAGGGGTTTTTTTCTGATTCCATACAAACCAGAAACTATGGTACCGGTACCCACAACAAGCTCCACTGTTTTTGGCGCCGCTCTTCTTGCGGCAGCGCTTGCGTTACCCTCAGTACAGTTTGCCTATGCTGATGCTGCACCGGAACGGGGTGTTGTCAGCTTGAAATACCTGAATTACCAGGATAGTCAGTCAGCAGATACTCCAGTAACTGCTCACTTGTCGAACATGGATCGAATCGCGGTGAATGCGCTCTCTCTCCAGGTTTTGATGCCCGTTGCCGGTGAGTGGTCTGTAGGAGTCTCGTTCATGGAGGATTCCGTTACAGGGGCATCACCAGCCTATCACTCTTCAGGTTTTCCTGCGAGTGAAAGTGACGTCAAATCGGGAGCGTCAGGAGAGCTGCGTCATTCGGTTGATCTCCAGCTTACACGATACTTTCCGCAGGGCAGTGTTACTGCAGGTACCAGTTATTCGACAGAGTCTGATTATGTTTCCCGCAGTTACTCTCTTCAGGGGAGCCTCTCGACCGAAGACAAAAATACGACGTTTACCCTTGGCGGCAGTTTTAATGATGATACCATTGATCTCAACAAGCCGAATGTTGTAGCATCGAAACAACAGATTCCTGAAGAGAAAAAGCAGATTTTTGCTGGATTAATTGGTGTTACAAGGGTCCTGACAAAAAAGGATATCGTTCAGTTTAACCTGGGGTACTCCAATGGAAATGGTTATTACACCGATCCCTATAAAAATCCAGATATCAGGCCCAGGGATCGTAATAGTGTGACCGCGCTGGGTCGATGGAACCACCATTTTGATGGTACTGATGGCACCGCACAGCTCTCCTATCGCTATTATTCCGACACCTTCGGTATCAGGGCGCATACCTTTGAGGCTGAATATGTTCAGCCGCTCAAGCATGGCTGGACGCTTACCCCTTTGCTTCGTCTCTATACCCAGAGCGAGGCCGACTTCTACTTTACTGTTGCTGAGGAGCAGTTCAATGGAGATGGAACACCCAAACCACCAACCAGTGGTGACTATTACACAGAGGATCAGCGCCTTTCAGCCTTTGGTGCGCTTACTCTCGGGCTGAAGGTGAGCAAGCAGTTGAATCCGGATTGGCTGGTTGATTTGAAATTTGAACACTACCAGCAGCGAGATGAGTGGAGCCTCAGTGGAGCAGGCGATCCAGGCCTGGCAACATTCAGTGCCAGAAGTATTCAGGTTGGCCTCTCCCGCAAGATATAACATTAACCCACTCTTCGTTCGTCATGGCAGCGCTCAATACCCGAGGCTATTGCTGCCGTGGCGCCGATACTTCCCTGAACGAATTCTGCGGCTTTCATTCCGCTCTTTTTTCTTTGGGGATCATCGGTTGTCAGGGTTTTCAGGGCTGCGGCAAGCTCCTTTTGATCGTGAATGACTGTGGCGCCGCCTGCCGTAACAAGCCCTTCCGCATCGGGGGAGTTATGGTAGCGGGGGCCGAAAAGTACCGGAATACCGTGCGCCGCCGGTTCAAGCGTGCTATGTACATTGACCCCGAAGCCACCTCCTACGTATGCTATTGATGCGAGCGAATAGAGTTCCGCCAAGTAGCCGGTCTGGTCGATGACAAGGATTTGTTGTTCCGGATCGAATGTTTCGTTCAGGGCCGACACCGGCATATACTCAAGAGAGTGGTTTTGAAGCTCCCGGTAGAGCTGTGCCATCTTTTCAGGATTGACTTCATGCGGTATCAGAAGAAGCGAGGGTCTTTCCTCAAGCTCTTTCCATGCAGCAAGAAGCAGAAGCTCATCCTTTTCCCACACACTTCCGGCCACCAGTACTGATCGGTTTTCGAAGAGCGGTTTCAGGTGAGCAACCCTCTCACCGTTCCTGCTTCGCAAAAAAGCCTGGTCAAACCTCGGGTCGCCTGCGGTTTCTGCCTGCAGGCAATTGAATTGCTGCCGGAAAGCAAGCGTATCCTGTTCTGATACGGTATAAATATGATCAAAGAGATGAAAAATGCCTTGGTAAAAGCTTCTCAGCAGCGGGTTGAAGTAGGCTGAACCAGGCTGGAGTACCGCAGCGGCAAGGATCAGCGTTACGCCGCATCGTTTTGCCTCAAGGAGATGGTTGGGCCAGAAGTCGTAACGCATGAGAAGAAGCAGATCGGGCTTGATGAGCGAGAGCAGCCGTTTGGCGTTGTCGAGGGTGTCGGTGGGAAGGTAGAAGACGGCGTCAGCATCCGGAAAGTTTTTTCGGGCATTGTAGCCTGAATCGGAAAGAAAAGAGACGAGAAGAGTGATCTCAGGATGCTTCGCTTTGAGCGCAGCAATGATCGGACGCGCCTGTTCAAATTCACCGACAGAGGCTGCATGGACCCATAAGCGGAAAGATGAGGGAGGGAGTTTTTGAATTTTTTGTTCCAGCGCTTCAAACAACCCTCTCCTTACCCTGAAAAAAGTCCGGAGCTTGGGGTGCAGGGCGCTGAAAAGTTTTGCTGTACCCAGAAGCGTAGGGATGAGCCGGGTGTAGAAAGAGAGGGCAAAGCCATTCATAACGATAGCATTATATCAAGAAAGATGCTGAAGGTAATAAAAAAGTCAACCGGTGCGCAGTGCCATGGCTCTCTTTTTTCGTGAAAAAGTTGTAACGTTGGTGGGTGTGCTTTTTTGACAGGACTATCAATCATCTCATGACTGGCAGGTACTGGATTGTTGGGTTGCTTGTTTTTGTTTGTGCAGCTACTCCTCGGGGAGCTTCGGCGGGGAGGCCTCCTCATTCGGATTTTTATACTCCCTTGTTTGGCAGTGCTGACCGTAGAATGGTGCTTGATGTCATGCGTGCGAAGGTTGCGGAACTTCACGGTTTAGATGTTGTGTTTGTTGTCAAAAGGATGGATATCTCGAAAGGGTGGGCGTGGGTACACACTCTTCCTCGTTCAAGGGATGGCCGCAGCCGGTACGAAGATTTTTTTGCACTTCTCCATAAAAGTAATGGAAAATGGAGGATAGCTGAGATACCCTGTACAGAACCTGATAATGTGGAATGTGTCTATGGCCAAAATTATTTCCGCAATCTCAGGCAGCGTTTTCCCGGTATGCCGGATTTTGGCAAATAAATTCGCTTTTGGTAAAAAAAAATGATACATTGCAAACGTTTTTAATGCGTGGTATAAGATGCTAAGAAAGGACGCAAGGAAATCCAGTGGTCGCAGTGACCCATAGTTTCCAGCGTTTGTGACGATACGATGGTACTCAGCTTGTCTGAAGTTGCCCGGGTGTTTTCGGTTGATGAGAACTCTTCTTCATTTTTTTCTTTCCTGCATTGCTGCCACTCCTGCCTCCTACGAGGCTCTTTTTTATCAATGTTCCGGAAAAGGAAAATACAATGAAAGAACAGCAATTAATGCCGAAGGATTTCCTCGGCCTTCAACTCGCAGAGCCTTTAATGAGGGCACTTGCAGATGTCGGGTATGAAAACCCTACACCAATTCAGGCCCAGACAATTCCCCTTATTCTCAGTGGACGTGATGTCCTCGGGCAGGCACAGACCGGCACAGGAAAAACGGCCGCTTTTGCCCTGCCGATTCTCTCCAATATAGACCTTGAACATGCAGAGCCCCAGGCGCTTGTGCTTGCCCCGACAAGGGAGCTTGCCATACAGGTTGCCGAGGCATTTCAGCGTTACGCCGAACATCTCAAGGGTTTTCATGTTGTCCCTATTTATGGTGGTCAGGATTACGGTATTCAGCTTCGCATGCTCCGTCGTGGTGTGCATGTTATTGTCGGTACACCTGGTCGTGTTATGGATCACATGCGTCGCGGGTCTCTCAATCTTGCATCGCTGAAATGCCTTGTGCTTGATGAGGCCGATGAAATGCTTCGCATGGGATTTATTGATGATGTTGAGTGGATTCTTGACCAGACCCCGAAAGGCCGTCAGGTTGCTCTTTTTTCGGCAACCATGCCCACGGTCATTCGTCGCATTGCCCAGAAGTATCTGAACAATCCTGCGGAAGTGACCATACAGACAAAGACCACAACGGTTGACACCATTCGTCAGCGTTACTGGATTGTCGGTGGCAGCCACAAAATTGATATTCTGACAAGAATTCTTGAAGTCGAGCCATTTGACGGGATGCTCATCTTTGTTCGCACAAAAACCATGACGCTTGAACTTGCCGAAAAACTTCAGGCAAGGGGATATGGTGCAGCCGCCCTGAACGGCGATATGCCCCAGAACCAGCGTGAACGCACGGTTGAGCAACTCAAAAACGGAGCATTAAGCATTGTTATTGCAACCGATGTTGCAGCACGAGGCCTTGATGTGGAGCGCATCAGCCATGTGATCAATTACGATATTCCTTCCGATACCGAATCGTATGTACACCGCATTGGACGTACCGGACGTGCTGGACGCACCGGCGATGCCATACTGTTCGTCTCTCCGAGAGAGAAAAACATGCTCTACTCTATTGAGCGGGCAACGCACAGCCGCATTGAGTTGATGGAGCTTCCGACAACGGAGGTGATCAACAACAAGCGGATTGCAAAGTTCAATCAGCGCATTACCGATACCATTGCCGCTGAAGACCTTGGATTCTTTACAAACCTTATTGAGCAGTACTGTCATGAGCATGATGTTCCTGCACTTGATGCTGCCGCTGCGCTTGCCGCGATGGTTCAGGGCGAAACGCCACTGCTTTTGTCCAACAAGCCTGAAAAAAGGTCTCACGACGATCGGGAAGGCTCAGGAAGGGATCGCGGCTTTGACCGGGAGCGCAGTTCAGAAAGGGAGCGCAGCCCCAGAAAAAAAAGCAAGGGCGAGACTTATGGTGATGAAGGCAAACAGAGGTACCGTCTTGAAGTTGGCAGCGAGCATGGTGTGAAAGCGGGCAATATTCTTGGCGCTATTCTCAACGAGGTTGGCCTTGATCCGGAATCGGTCGGTCATATTTCAATCAACGATAGTTACAGCACCGTCGAACTGCCGCAGGGTATGCCTGACAATGTTTTTCATGAACTGAGAACGGTCAGGGTTTGCGGTCGTCAACTGCGGTTGAGCAAAATGGAAGATCAGGAACGTGAGTCACCCTACGGCCCAAAAAAGAGTTTTAATAAGCCTTTTAAACCGGCAGGAAAAGAGACAGCATTCTTTACCGGCGGAAAAAAGAAGCGCAAGGGTTAAACTCTTCGGGTTATATACTTTTACTCAGGCGGGGAATTGTTTTCCCCGCTTTTTTTTTAAACAATCAGGATATTATGTCAGTTACTTCGTTCAAAGAGCTTGTCCCTATTCTTCAAACAGCAATCGGCCCGGTGATTCTCATCTCTGGTCTCGGTCTTTTGCTTCTTACCATGACCAACAGGCTTGGTCGTATCATCGACCGGTCACGCTCGCTGCTTGACAATCTTGAATCCTATCCCGAAACCTACATCATCAGGATAAACAAGGAGGTTGCCATTCTCTGGAAACGGGCGCGCTATATTCGTATTTCCATTCTGCTTGCCTGCATGACCTGCCTTGGAGCCTCAATGCTGATCATGATGCTGTTTCTCAGTGCGCTTATCAATATCGATCTGCCGATGCTCTTGTCGGCGATATTTATTCTCAGTATGCTTTGCCTGAGTTTTTCACTGCTCTTTTTTCTTGCTGATGTGAACATGACTCTTTCAGCTCTGAAAATAGAGATGGAGAGCCATGACAGAAAGAGGCTGATTATCGAGACAAAGGGATACTGAACTCCGCAAATGCCCTCATCCCCTCGGATGAAAGCTTTTGTGCACCTCTTTGATGAATGAGCGGTCGATATGCGTGTAGATTTGTGTGGTGACGATTGAGCGGTGTCCGAGCATCTCCTGGACTGCGCGAAGATCGGCACCACCCTCAAGAAGATGGGTGGCGAAGGTGTGGCGAAAGGTATGCGGACTGATATTTTTTTTAATTTCAGCCATGAGAGCATATTTTTGCACCATGGTAAAAAGGGCCATACGTGAAAGTTTTATGCCGCGTGAATTGAGAAAGAGGTAATCGTCAGAGTTGCGCTGCACCAGTACAAGGCGAAGTTCCGCCTGGTATCTCCGGATCCATGTGATGGCGGAACTTCCTACCGGCACAAGTCTTTCCTTTGATCCCTTGCCGAAAATTCTCACAAAACCTGCATCAAGATAGAGGCTTTGCTGGCGGATGCTGATGAGCTCACTCACCCTGACGCCCGTTGCATAAAGAAGTTCAAGAATCGCCTTGTCACGCAGATCATATTTGCCGGGCGGGTTGAGCGCCTCCGGGGCAGCGAGCAGGCGCATGGTCTCCTCAACCGTCAGGACGCTCGGCAAATAGCGTCCTTTTTTTGGCTGATGAATGTTTTCCGCCGGATTTGAGACAAGTGCGCGTTCGAGCACCAGAAATTTATGAAAAGAGCGAATCGCGGAGATGTTTCTCGCTATTGAGCTTGCTTCCAGGCCAATGTCATACAGTTCGCCCACCAACTCTTCGATATGCTGGTTTGTGATTTTCTCCATCGCTATGGAGCCCCGCTGTATGAAGAGAAGGTAGCGCTTGAGATCGTTCTGATACGACTCCTGGGTGTTTGCCGAAAAATTGCGATCAATGAGCATATAGTTCAGGAAACTATCAAGAGCGCTTTGGTAGTTAGGGCGCAGCATTTCCATCTCTTTATCCTTTTGTTTTGCGCAGTCGCTGGCAGAATCCACCATCAAATCCCGGATGTTCGCCTGGCAGGGTAAGAAGTGCGCCACACCCCTCATCGCCTCGTCGGAATGGCTCCGGAACACTCTCACCTGCCGGATCAGCAATAAAATCGGGGTGCCGCCGCAGAAATGAGTAGATCTGCAGGCTGTTTTCTTCTGGCTCGATGGAGCAGGTAGCATAGACCAGAATACCATCCTCATCAAGCAGTTCCGCCGCATGATCGAGCAGCTCAGCCTGTAGTATCTGAAGCTCAAGGAGAGTTTCGGGGTTCAGCTTCCATCGCAGTTCAGCTCGCCGCCCAAGCACTCCGGTTCCCGAGCAGGGTGCGTCGAGCAGGATGGCATCGGGACGGATGTCGGGCATAAAGCTTCGGGCATCCTCTGCCACGGTGTGGATGATGGTGATGCCGAGAGCTTCGGCATGTGACTCTGTTTTTGCAAGTTTTTGTTCATAGCGGTCAACGGCAGTAATCTGGCCACTATTGTTCATCAGCTCAGCCATGAAAGTGGCTTTCCCTCCCGGCGCGGCACACAGGTCGAGAACCTTGCTGCCCGGAGTCGGATTGAGCAGCAGGCAGGCAAGTGCCTGTGTCGGGTTTTGAACGGTGAGACGTCCGTCGATGACTGCGGGTTCAAAAGAGCTGAAATCCTTTGAGAGAAAGAAGCTTTCAATGCCGCACTTTTCGTGTGCAGCGTCCGCCATTTCCGTGGCGGAAAAAAACTTCCCTGCTGAATTTTTCAATCGGTTGATCCTGAATCCAAAAGAGGGAAACTGGTTGTTGTAGATAAGGGCGGCTTCACATTTTTGTACTCCGTAAGCCTTGACCCATCGGTCAACAAGCCACTGCGGGTGTGAGTACTTGACGGCAAGCTGCTCTTCAGCGCTTTTCTCTTTCAGCCACTCCTCAAGGGTGACGCTTTCCGGCGTGATTTTTCTCAAAACACCGTTGACCAGTTTCGACATTCTGTCACCTTTGTATTTTCGGGCAAGTTTAACGCATTCGTTGACGGCCGCCCAGTCGGGAACCTTGTTGAGGAAGAGGATTTGATATGCTCCGAGGCGGAGAATGTTTTTCATGACCGGCGCAGCCTTTTCCAAATTGTGGTGGTAGAACCGTCCGATAATGAAATCAAGCTGAAGCCGGTAGCGCAGAATCCCGTTGACCAGCTCGGTGGTGAGTGCCCGGTCAATACGGTTGAGTGTAGAGTGCTGCAGAGCTTGGTGCAAAGTCTGGTCTGATCGCTGTTTTCCGGTTTCAAGTGACTGCAAGACATGCAATGCCAGTTCTCGTGCTGTGGTCATGGGTAATCATTAAAAACAATTAAAATACATTGGCCCTTCAGGCTGTTTGTAAAATACTATTCCCTGTTGTAGATTAATCAGACTAAATGTTCTTTTCAAGATTTCAAGCTATCATCGAGAAAGGTGGAGGGACTGGCCCTGAGAAGCCTTGGCAACCGTCATTACTATAATGAGCGGTGCCAATTCCATCCCGGAAGAAAGTCCGGGAGTGATGATGGTATGTATGCCTCTCTTCCGGGTTCATACCTCTCTTCAGATATTTTCCTGTAACTTGTTACTTTTTAACGGTTTACTTTTGCGTTTCGGGTGCAGTCGCACTCGTTATTCGCCAGAGCGCCACTTTTTTACATTTGCCGGAGTTATCGCCGATTTGGTACACCACTCTCTCGTGGAGAGTACATATCGATGATATCAAGGTCGTTTTAACAAGCCATTGCAAAACTGATACGAAGCGCATGAGAGCATATACGGAGATAATTTCTAAAAAAACGCACTATTTCGACTCCACTGAACCCTTTATAACCGAGCTTGGGGAGATACTTCCGTCGGTGCGGATTGCCTACAGAACCTGGGGAACGCTCAGTGAGCGCAAAGATAATGTGGTGCTTGTCTGCCAGGCTCTTACCGGTTCCGCTGATGCAGATAGCTGGTGGGAGGGAATGTTTTCACAAGGGGGCGCTTTTGATGAGAGTGTGGATTTCATGATTTGCAGCAATGTGCTTGGCAGTTGCTATGGTACGACAGGCCCGACCTCCCTCAATCCTCTTACCGGACGCAATTACGGCCCCGATTTTCCACTGATCACGATCAGGGATATGGTTGAAGTACAGCGACTTCTGCTTGCAGGGCTTGGCATCGAGCGTGTCAAGCTTGTGGTAGGAGCCTCTCTTGGCGGTATGCAGGTTCTTGAGTGGGGCGCCCTTTATCCAGACATTGTTCAGGCTCTTATGCCGATGGGTGCCTCCGGCCGTCACTCAGCATGGTGCATCGCGCAGAGCGAAGCCCAACGGCAGGCAATCTATGCCGACCGCGACTGGAACGATGGATGGTACGAGGCCGGTCATCCCCCCGCAAAAGGGCTTGCCGCCGCAAGGATGATGGCCATGTGCAGCTACCGGAGCTTCGAAAACTTCCAGGTCAAGTTTGGCCGACAGTATCATCACGGCACAACCTTCAAGGCGGAGAGTTATCTGCACCATCAGGGGCGAAAACTTGTTGAGCGTTTTGACGCCAACAGCTACATCACCCTGACCAAGGCGATGGATATGCACGATCTCGGGCGGGGCAGGGGAGCTTATGAGGATGTTTTGCGCTCCATCCATCTTCCTGTGGAAATCCTCTCTATCAATTCCGATATTCTCTATCCGAAAGTGGAGCAGGAGGAGTTGGCCCGGTTTATGCCGAAATCAAGTATTCTCTACCTCGATGAACCATACGGCCACGACGCTTTTCTTATTGATGTTGAAAAGGTGAGCCGTATGGTCAGGGAGTTTCTTGATGGGAGGGCTTTGCAGGCTCACTCTGCGGCCTGAATCTCGTCAAACCTCGTGTAATGGCGCAGAACTTCCGGAACCATGATAGTGCCTTCCGCAGTCTGGTAGTGTTCAAGCAGGGAGACCATAAGTCGGGAGGTCGCCAGGCCTGAGCCATTCAGGGTATGGACAAACTCAGGTTTTGCATTGCTCTCTGGTTTGAAACGGATGTTGGCACGCCGGGCCTGGTAATCCTCAAAGTTGGAACAGCTCGATGCTTCAAGATATTTCTGTTCCGCTGGCGACCAGACCTCAATGTCATAACATTTCGTTGCGTTGGCACTGATGTCACCGCTGCAGAGCAAAAGCACCCGATAGGGAATTTTCAGGGCAGTGAGAATTGCTTCCGCATTTTCACGAATCATTTCAAGCGCGTCGTACGACTCCTCTGGCCGGGTAAACTTTACCATCTCGACTTTGTTGAACTGGTGTACCCTGAGGAACCCCCTGGTATCCTTGCCGTAGCTTCCCGCTTCACGACGGAAACAGGCTGAGTAGGCAGCATAGCAGATTGGCAGCGCCTTGACATCGAGCATTTCGTCCCGGTGCAGATTGGTTACCGGTACCTCTGCCGTTGGAATGGCATAGAGATCATCTTCCCCTATATGGTAGACCTGGTCAGCGAATTTCGGCCATTGTCCGGTGCCTCTGAGCGACTCCTGATTGACGAAAAAGGGCGGAAAGACTTCGGTATAGCCGTGACGTTCGGTGTGGCAGTCGAGCATGAAATTAATCAGTGCGCGCTCAAGACGTGCTCCTTTGCCTATGTACACAGGAAAGCCTGCACCGCAAACCTTTGCTCCCCGTTCAAAATCAAGAATTCGCAGGGATTTGCCCAGTTCAAGGTGGTTTTTGACCGGAAAGTCAAGATTGTAGGTAAAGGATACCGGATCGCTGAAGATCTGGTTGTCGTCAGCAGAACGCCCGGCAGGAACCGACTGGTGCAGTTTATTGGGGAGCACCAGAAGAATTTTCTCAATCTCTGCTTCAAGAGAACCAAGCAAGCTGTTCATTCCGGCAATTTCCTCTGAAACTGATTTCATCTGAAGGATCAGCTCTTCAGATGAACCAATGCCGCTTTTTTTAATGTCGGCAATCTCTTTTGAAACCTTGTTGCGTAACGCTTTCAGGTCATCCGAACGCTGTACAAGCGCTTTGCGTTCTTTGTCGAAGTCGAGGAGTTGCGCCACTTTTGGTTCTTCCGAGGAAAGCTGGCGCTTGTGCAGCATCTCAACAACCTCGTCTGGATTCTGGCGTACATAGTTGATATCAAGCATGATGGTGAAGGGAGTGGGTTATGCAGAAAGCAGTGATTTGACGATCTCTTGAACCTTGGTGCCGTCCGCCTTTCCTTTAAGCGCTTTCATAGCCTGGCCCATGACTTTTCCGATATCTTTCATTGATGTAGCTCCTGTTTTGGCCACAATCTCCTCTATAGCGCTCCTGACCTCTTCATCCGAAACGGGTTCCGGCAGATACTCTTCGATAACGGTGAGTTCCGAAAGTTCTGTCGCTGCCAGGTCGGGACGGTTCCCGGCGGTAAACTGCTCAATGGCATCCCGCCGTTTTTTTGCAAGGCTGACGAGCACTTCAATCTCCTGCTCCTCACTCAATACTCCCTTGCCGGCAACGCGGATAGATACCTCTTTTTCAAGCAGCGTCGCCCGGATGGAACGGATGGCGTTCAGGCGGGTCTTGTCGCCGCTTTTCATTGAATTTTTCAGATCCAGATCTATTTTTTCTTTCAGATTCATGGTTGTTGGTGCTCAAAAGTTTATTTAAAAAGAAGAACCCGCAAAATACAGGAAAAAAAGCGGCTTTCCCAGAAGAGCTTTTGCTTTGTCATTCATTGATATCCCCGCAAACCGGCCTGAGTACAAGCTCTTCTACCGATGTTCGCTCTGGCATAAAATAGGCGCTGACAACAGGGGTTGCGATATCTTCAGGTCTCATCATGACGGTTTTCATTGCATCGGGGAGCTCCCCCCACATCGGCGTGTAGACGGCGCCTGTCATCACATTGGTAATGCGGACATTGCATGTTTTTGCATAGAGCCGTATCGCTTCAACCAGCCCTTTTTGTCCGAATTTCGACATACAGTAGATCGAAGAGCTTTTGAACGCTATCTCTGCAGCAATGGAGGTGATAAAGAAAATGTGGCCCGATCTCTTTTTTTCCATGACCGGAAAAATCTTCTGTGTGAGGAAAAAGGTGCCTTTGAGGTTTGTCGCCATCGTGTAGTCAAAATCTTCTTCTGTCAGTTCAGCGAGAGGCTTGAACCGCCCGACTCCGGCATTATTGATCAGGCAGTCAATGGTGCCGTAACGCTCCAGCGTCGTGCTGATGAGTGACTCAATCTGGGCGATATCGGCAATGTCGATCTTAAAGATATCAGTAGTTGCCCCCAAAGAGCGGCATTCTGTGGCAACCGATTCCAAATCGGAAATGGTTCTCGATACAAGGATCAGCACAGGTTCAAACCCGTTCTGCTTTTCGGTTGCCCGGGCAAACTCAAGTGCTATGGCCTTGCCGATTCCCTTTCCTGCCCCGGTGATGATGATAACTTGGTTCATTTTTTTTAGTGAGCTTCTGTTTTTTACTTAGGAACAAGACGTTTTGCTCTTCTTGATTGTTCGCGATAAGGACGTAATGCGATTGTATTTTTTTTGTAAAAGCGAAATAAGTAAGAAAATATTTATATATTTACAGCGTAAACAACCTGCTGATGCGTCATTTGGCCGCATAGCACATCCACGAAAGATGGTAAATTTTCAGGTTTATCATGGCAAGAAGTAAAGTTAAATGGTTTGATGGCAAGAAAGGTTACGGTTTTCTTTTGAATCCTGAGGGCGGGGAGGATATTTTCGTCCATTTTTCCGCCATCCAGTCGGATCAGAATTTTAAGGTACTGAATCAGGATGCCAATGTTGATTTTGAACTCGACAGAACGCAGAAAGGGTTGCAGGCAAGGAATGTTCGTGAAATTTCTCCAGACGGCTTGGGTAATTCTGTTACTCTCCAGATGTCGTTCGGCTGAAGAGTTGCTTCTCAGAGTATGCCGCTCTCCCGAAAGCTGAACCATCCAGTTTTTCCGGTTATGACGTGGTCGAGAAGGTCGATCTGTACAACGGTGCTTGCTTTTTTTAGGAGCTCGGTGACCTGTTTGTCGGCGTTGCTTGGTTCCGTATCGCCAGAAGGGTGGTTGTGCACCAGAATGATGGCGTGAGAGCTTTCTTTGATAGCCGATTTAAAAACCTCCCTTGGGTGAATGAGGGCTGCGTTGAGTGTTCCAACCGAGACGAGCTCAGTTTTGGTGATCTGGTTTTTTGTGTTCAGGTGAAGCACAAAGAGATGCTCTTTTGTTTCATCCGGAACTCTGCCTGCCATATAGTCGAAAATATCGCTTGCCGCCTGAATTTTTTTATTCTGGTTGCGGCTGTAGTGGAGTCGTTTGTTCAGTTCGAAGACCGCAATAATCTGCATTGCCTTGGCAGTACCAATTCCCTTGATCTCCTGAAGTTCTTTGATCGTTACGGCGGAAAGTTTTTCAAGGGTAAATTTTGCAATAACTTCATTGCAAACGTCAACAATGTTGAGGTTTTTTGTGCCAGTTCGCAGGATAATGGCGAGGAGTTCAGCCGGGCTGAGTGAGGCGGCTCCGCTACTGAGAAAACGCTCCCTTGGTCTGCTGTCAGGGTCAAAATCATGAATTCGCATTGTTCGCCCTCTCCTGTCGGCGTTAAAACGTTTTGATTCTTTAATTGTAATAAAAGAGTATCGCTTTAACGTAAAGAAAAAGAGGGAGAAGTGAAAATGCTACTTTTACTCGGCGTGTTCGGCTTTTACTGAAAAGGAGAGCCTACAGGCCATAAACGTCGGCCCAGTTGTTTGGAGTTTCGTACCATCGAAGCTGTTGAAGCCTCACCCCTTCCGGCAGACGGTGGAGAAGCTGATTGAACGCCCATTTTGCAAGGCACTCGGCCGTTGGCGGCTCATCGGTAACCAGTACCCGTGAATTGCGCTTCATGATAAAGTCAAGATCTTCATGATCCTCTTTCCACACAGCAAAGCCGTGGTCAAGCTTGTCGTGAATTTGCTCCACCATGATCGCTTTCAAAAACTTGAAATCCATCACCATTCCCTCTTCGCTGTCACCTTTGCGCTCAATCAGTTCTCCTTCGACCGTTGCGACAACTACCCCTCGGTGGCCGTGCAACTGGTTGCAGAAGGAAAAGCTGTTTGGAAGCGTATGGCCGTAATCAATCTCGATTTTTCTTGAAATGCGCATCATTGTTGTCTTGTAGTCTCTTTACGGGTTTTCTCTCTGGCTCTGCAAAGTGTACGCAAAATATTGCTGTTTCGCCAATATGCTTTTTTTTACACTGCCTTGCCGTTGCCGTTATTGAGAAAGTTTGACAATGGTATACCCTGCTACCTTCAGCAAGCGGGGAATATTTTCTGAAACCTGGAAGAGTCGTTTATCTTTTTCCTCTTTCGGCAGACGTTCCCAGTCAACGAGCAGGGCGTGACGCTTTTTTTCCTTGTTGGTCTGGATGGCAAATTTCCATCCATCCTTCAGTTTCCCGTCCATCCATCGTTCGTGTTCAAGTATGGCCATCTCTTTGAGTTCCGGTATAAGAAATTCAGCCGGTTGTTCATTGTTGCGCATTGGTACAATGGCGTAGCCAAAAGCGGCAAGTTTATTGGGAATATCGCGGACGATGGCACGATTCTTCTCTTTTTTATGCGCGGAGAGTTCTGTATAGTTTACCAGCGAGCTGTGCGTTTTCGGCTCTGCCTTCTCATCAGTAACCTCACCCCAGACATACCCAAGGCTTTTAAGGTTGTTGTGGAACAACTGATGGTTAAGGCGGGCCAATTTTTCGAGTAACTCCTCACTAAGTTCCAGATGATGAACCATTGCTATGAAAGAGTGCGGATCAACATGCAGTTCAAGTTGTTCTTCTGGAGGCAGGTAGGAACGGTTGAAATGCGTTGCATTGCCAAGTCGGCTCATGGCAACAATTGCTTCCATTGAGCGCGATCCGTGCCGATAGCTTTCAACCCGGAGAAATGCGCGCATGATTCCTGTATCGATACGGAGTATACGATTACGGTCAAATAACTGGGGAGTCAGTCGCTCAAAGAGTGAGCGAAGAAGCAGCGCCCGACGGACAATAAAATAAGGGTCATCGCGCCCTTCAGCGATTTGCGGATTGGGGCCAAGCACATTGAGAAAGCCCTTCAGTCGGCTCAAAAAATCAGGTACCTTTGCTTCAACAAGCTCTCTTTGTTTTTTTGATTTTGTAAAAGAGTCGAGGCTCGAAGAGGTGCCGCCTGCAAAGACAAAAATAGCTTTTCCAATCGGATGGGTGAGCTGTCCCTGCTGAAATTCACCATCCTGCATGGGCGCAAGAAAGAAGCGTAGCCATCCAAGTTTTTTGCCATCAAGCGGTGAGTCGAACTCATCCCAGAAAGCCAGTGGAATTTTCCCCGAGAGGGCCACATCACGAATCTGATGAAAGGCATCAATCAAATCAGCCGGGCTTTTGAATTGCGAGAGATTAAAGGTATGCGTTTTTTCTGCAATTTTTTTATCAGTATTGGCCGCTTTGGCAATTTGCTTGACGGCAAACGATTTTCCTGAACCGGGAGGGCCAAAAACAGCGATTGAAATAGGTCGATCTTCCTGCTGATTGCAATATTCTGAAATCAGACTGTGAATGCTTCTGAGTGATTCGATCTCCTGGCGATCCACCGTAACAAGATCCCCGAATTTTCCGATTGGAATGTTTTTCAAGGCGGCTTTTGCCCCTTGAAGGACGATTCGCCGACTCAACTCTTCAAGGTTATCATAATAACGATCTCTGAGAATTGTCCAGGATGATGGCTGCGAATGTTGTTCTGCGTCACGTGTGGGGCACTCGGCAACCGCAAGAGGCTTTTTTGTGTTTCGTAACTGTGTCGTGACCTCTTCAATCGGGAAGCGCAGGCGAGGTGAGGAGTCGGTACCGCCATCATAGCCGATTTTGTGGAGATGACGCATTGCCAGTATGCCAGTCTGGATTCCGTTGACAAGGTCAGGATCTTCTCTGGCGAGGATAATTTCACGCACAATTCCTGTCGCCAGTACTGATGTCTTGCCAATAATCTCCCCTTTTCCTGCCGGCCATTCACGTTCCATATACAAGGGATCAAAAAGAAGTTGGGGACGTTGATGTTTCTTAACCCCGGGAAGAAGCAGGGCTCCGGTCGGGCCGAATGAAACAACCGTATAGGCTGAATTGGTCAGGCTGTTGATCATGGGATTGTGGGTCAGTTCCCAGATCAGTTCCTGGGCTGTTTTTTCCCATGAAATCTGCGCGCTGACCTGAATGGCTGACTCCCGCAAATCGTTAATGCTCAAAATGACAATCAGGCGATCAGAAAAGTTTGAGACAAGATGATCCCATAAGGCCCCCTCCGCGATTGGTTGCGACATTTTAACAATAATCCATGGAGATTTTTTATCACCGGCGGGGGGGGTTATCGCTTTGGGCCATCGAGATGGTTGATCGCGGAAGCCAAGGTCGCTGTCATCAATGACAATAATATCGGGATTAATTGGGCCAGAAAAAACGTTTTCGGCTTCATGTTGTTCCAGGTCGATTTTGGATGACCGGTCAAGGCCCAGAAATCGCTCAACCCGCCAGACGAGAGTGCTTGGAGTATCCTTGTCGCGATATGGAGCCCATACAGAATAACAGTGGTAGTAGCTTGTGTCGTAGGGATCAATTGTCTTTGTTGAGGTTGAGTGAGTCGTTGCAACTTCAACCGCAAAGGGCAGGTCGCTCTTGAGTTGATGAGCCATTGACGTAATGAGATCGGCAAGGAGAGCGGCGCTTCCGTATTGCCAACTCATTCGGCAGAGGAGGGCAGCGCCGCCCTGCTTGTCCATTCGGCAACTGTCTTCCCCTTTACAGTTGCTTAACTCATTTGATTCGCTTGATATATGCGCAATGTTCCAGTCAATTGTCACGTCACCGGCAACAAACACTGAGAGAGTATTATCTGTTGATGGCATGATCAGGTACAATTTGATTTTGAGAAAAACTACTGAATAGTCAGCGGAAGAAATTTCCTGTAGAATAAGAAAAATAATGAGTGAAAAACGAAGAATTGTGCAGACAGGCAAAAAAGCAGTGGGTACTTTTATGATGCAGCGGAACGCTTTTTATTAAGCCGTTCCGCTGTGAGAGTTGATTATGGCCGCGTCCAGACTGAGCCGCCAAATCCGCCGGTTTTATAGGTGGCGGTTGCTTTGTTCGGGGTATCAAGACGAAGAGTCAAGTTTCCCGATTGCAGTATCGAGCCTTTGGGCACATCTGCCCAACGGAGATTGATTTGATTGCCGACAACTTGTCCAACGGCCACATTCGACCAGGCAGGACCGGTTGGCGAAAGCTCTCCATACCAGTAAACATCTCTTCCAATCTGACGTATGTAGTAGGTGCCGCCATCATTACAGCTCCACTGGCCGGTCAGGTCTGCAAATGCAAGGGCTGGAAGTGAGAAAAGGACAAGAAAAAGCAGGGTTTTCAGTTGTTTCATGATTGCCTCCAGGTTTTTTTTGAAAAAGAAGATAAATAACTGCTGAAGTAAAAAAACATACCGCAATATTATACAGAAAACATAGGTAGGACGCAATTTTTATCTATGTTTTTGACTTCAAAATCGCTTCACTCCCTGGACAAAAATCATGGGAGTGTCGGTGGGCTGGCTGTCACCGGCAATTTTCCATGCGCATGTTGCCTGAAGGCTGTAGTTGCTGACATTGAACCATGTAACGCCTAAGCCTGCTCCTGTAAGGTTGCGGGCGTTCGTTTCACCATCGGCGGTGGGGTTTGCACGGAGAAGGGCATAGCCATGATCAATAAAAGCGCTGAATTGCAGTGTGCCGGGAAGTTCTCCGAGAGAGCCTGCCAGGTAGCGCAGCTCTGTTGTTGCAACAACACCCTTGTCGGCGTACGATTCACCCCGTTGCCATGCGCGCACTGCACTCGGGCCTCCGAGTGAGAGCTGTTCCGAGCTGCTCAGGTTTTTGCCAGTCCACTGCCCATAGGCTCCGGCGTAGAGCGAAAACCCTTGAGAGATGCTCTGGTTTCGACCAAGAGCCATGGTAATCTTTGAATAACTACCGTTGGTGTGCAGCCCGTTTGGTAACTGGTCTGTTGAGAGCGCATCGGAATCATCAATATGGAGGCGCCCACAAACAAAACCAAGTGAGAGTGAGGTAGAGCTTCCCCCCGAAACTCTCTCCCTTTGGGCTGCGGTAATGCCAGCCTGCCAGGAGAGGCTGTGACGGCTGTTTCTGAGTGGTATACTCTCTATTCGGTCGTTGAGTATGCTGCTTTCTCCAGCAACGGTTGCATTTACAATCAGGTTTCTCTGGCGTATGAGCGGCTGGGTAACGGCGAGAGTCAGGTTGTGGCCATTGCCGTCAGCGTTCAATGGCTCAAATAATCCTCCCAACTGGTAGTTCAGCGAGCTATAGTTCACTCCGATCCTCGTTCCGGAGAGGCTTACCGGTATTGTATAGCCAGCCTGTATGTTCCGCAAATCTCCGGTTGTCGATGTTTGCAAGCGCAGGGTGAATTGATCTCCGAGATGAAGGGGAGAGTAGAGATCCATGGTAGCGCCGACGTGATTTTCTCCGGTTGCACGGTTGCCGAAGTTGTCGATGTCGAGTGAAAAGTTGTAAGGCCGGCCTTCGGCAACTTCAAGGGTTGCCTGCGTTGTGCCGGGTCGGCTGCCTGGTTCGAGCAGGATGCGCGAAGAGATATTGGGGAGTTCATTGACTCTCATGACCATGGAGGTAAGAGAGCCCTCTTCAAGAGGCTGCTGGCGGGGCACCTGGTTGGCATAGCGTTCCAGAAGGGATCTCTTGATTCGTGTCTTGACCGGTATGGTTTCGACACGGATATTGTCGAGTACACCTTCAATGATTTCAATGACAAGGGGAGCTCCTGGTTTTACCGTTTGCGGGGGGAATATGGGTGAAGCAAGGAAATAGCCCTTTTTTCGGTAAGCATTGGTGATTGCTGCGCAGGCATCATTCAGTCCGGCAAAGGTCATCTCTTTGCCGATGCAACCCGACATAAGTCTTGAAAGCTCGTCACTGGAAAAGAGTGTGTTGCCCACAAAGGTAAAGCTCGTCACTTTGACCAGGGTGCCGCCTGTTGCCTCCTCTTTTTGTCTCTCCGGACGCTGAAAAGTTGGCGCCTCCTTTTGTGGTTCAAGGGATGGCGGCGCACTGCTCTCCCTGAGCATGCGGCCAGCATCAGGAATATCAGCCGCAAAAGCGCTGCTTGCTGTTATGGCTGATGCGCAGAGGAGTATTTTCAGTGATCTGGACATGGTAGACTCCATCAAATTTATAAACGTGAGAGCAGAACAGGGTCACCACAGGCAACCTTTTTTATAGATCTCATTATCCGATTTTTATCAGCAGTATGGAACGGGCCTCTTCACCAAACTGGTCTTTGGCGAGCAGCTCTACTCGGTAGACCCCTTTTGCCTCTTTTGGCGCTTTTCCGCTTATGATCTTTCGATTTGAGTCAAATGTCATCCAGGAGGGTATTGATGAGCCGTTGACCGATTGCACTTCAAGGGAAATGATGGCGTCAGGATTACTATGGTTGAACAAGGCGCCCGGGAGAGGAAAAATAAAAAATGTTTCAGCATCTTCCGGCACTTCTATTGTTTTGACGGCAATAAAACGTCCACTTTTTGAGCTTTTTTTGGTTGCATGAGCCTCAGTTTGTTGTATGAAAGAGCCATCCCGCAGGGTGCTGATTGCCTGATGCTGGTTGCTGAAAAGGGCTTCGGCTGAAAGCTCTTTTCGGGCACTGTGCGCCCTCTCGGATTGCCAGTTCACTATCGGATTGATTTCATTGACGTTGATTGGCTGCTTTTCAACGGTATAGATGATTTTTGTGCCTGCGGTAAAGGTGAAGCCAGCGCTGCTCGACAGACCGCCAGCATAAACTATTGTGTAATCGCCAGTTTTTGAGGTCGCAGTGGGAACTCCGCCAACAATCATTGCGCCAAGAAGACCGATATTTTCAGCATTATCTTCGCTATCGTCAAAACCTGTAAGCGTATAGCCAAAAGTGGCGGTCGGTTTTGTTCCGAATATGCTGCTGGCCCTGCCGCTGGTCAGGCTCATGTTGACAGAAAGCTGGCTCGGAAGAGTGGTGTAGATAAAGCCATTGCCGGATTCGTTTACATTGATGGGTGGGTAGCCGGTGTAACTTGTGTTGTAGTGACGAAAGTCGGATATCAGTCCGCCTTTAATGGTTGCTTCAGGATTGGCAGAATAGATGAGCCATCGTGCTGTTCCATCGGTGGAGAGTTTTGTTTGGCCACTGTTGGTGAAATTCTGACCAGCCAGAACAATGGAACTGCCGCTGGAGGCGCTCGCTGTGAGGGTTCCTGAAGCAAGGGTTATGCCTGAACCGGTTGTTGGCCCCGAGTTCACAGCGCTGATGGTGCCAGCCGTGATGGTGCGCAACGTTACCTCACCGCTCTCCCTGTTGCTGTTGCCTGCTCCGTCGCGCAACTCAATGGTGACGTTTCCCGAGCCAGTGTCGATGGTTGTGCCCGGTGCCATGGTGATTGTCGCATTGCCTGCCGAGCGTCCTGCGTCAACAACTCCGCTTGCCTGCCTGTCATTGGAAATCATTGTCAGGTTGCCGTTATCGGTCGTGATATTGGCATTGATAAGAATACTTTTTGCAGCATTCAGCTCAAGATTGCCGCCACTGCCAAGGGGGTTATTGGCAAGAATGGCTGAATTGATGCTGATATCGTTATTTGCCTTCAGGATAACATGTTCACCTGCATTGAGCAGTTCGGTTATCTGGCCAGGAGTGAAGCTGTTGTCTTTGTCGGGATTGAAGGAGTACTCCTGCTGTACCGACTCCCGCTCGGTGATTGGCGTAAGAATATTAACTTTGCCCGTTTTGTTTGACCAGTTAAAGGAGCTGACAACGAAACTCCCCGTCATGCTGCCCGCAGTGAGAGGTGTGATGCCGCCAATGCCCAGTTGATCCTCTTTATTGGAACCCGGCAGGCTGTTCGAAGAGCTTATCTCCCCAGTTGTGCGGCGGAGTCCACTTAACCAGGTTATTGCGCCTGCGTTGGTGAGTGAACCGTTGTTCCACAAGGGCGAGGCAACCACGTAGCTTCCGTCGGGCAGGGCCGTCACGCTCCCCACTTGATCGCCAGCTTTTGACCCTGTCAGACTCTTTTCTGCGCTTATTGCCCCGACAGTGCCGCCCAGACCATCACCCCAGGTCACCGCCCCGGCATTAGACGTACTACCTTTGTCCCACATTGTTGATGAAACGATGTAATTGCCATTCGTCAAAGCAGTTATCTTGTTCGAGCCCGAATCATCCGATCCGGCATAGTCATTTTTGGTTGACCCTGTCAGACTGTTGGCGGCGCTTATCACTCCGACGGTGCCACCGATTCCATTACCCCAGGTTACCGCCCCCGCATCGCTGGCTGAACCATTGTCCCAGAATGGCGATCCCATGACGTAATTGCCATTTGTAAGAGGTATTATGTTACATTTGGCACCATCATTTTTCGTCGATCCGACCAGGCTGTTAGCCATACTTATCGTACCGACAGTGCCGCCCAGACCATCCCCCCAAGTCACCGCTCCGACATCGGCGGCCAATCCATTGTCCCAATTTGGCGAAGCGACGACAAAATTACCATTGGTCAGAGCTGTGATGGTTGAAGCCAGCCCATCCTTTGTTGTTGATCCGACCAGACTGTTGGCTGCGCTGATTACCCCGACAGTCGCGCCGACTCCATCTCCCCAGGTTACGGCCCCTGCGTCGGCAATTGAGCCATTATCCCAACCGGGGGAGTTGACGACAAAGTGGCCATTGGTCAGTGCTGTAACATGAGCTGAAGTGAGGTCACCCGTAGCAGAACCGATAAGGCTGTTGGCTGCGCTTATTGTTCCCATCGTGCCGCTGACTCCATTTCCCCATGTTACGGCACCTGCGTCAGTGGTCGTGCCATTATCCCATTTTGCTGAAACAACAACGAAGTTTCCGTTGCTCAGGGCCGTCACCTCTCCTCCAACTTTGTCATCTTTTTTTGCCCCGACAAGGCTCTTTGCGGCGTTGACTGTCCCGACTGCACCCGTCGCTCCATTCACCAGAGTTACTATACCGGCATTGGTCAGTGTACCATTATCCCAGTCAGGTGAACTTACGACGTAATTGCCGTTTGTGAGGGCGGTCACAGTACCCACGTGATCGCCCTCTTTTGTGCCGATCAGACTGTTGGCAGCGCTTACTGAGCCGATGGTTCCATGAAAGCCATCTGCCCAGGTCACCGCTCCGACATTGCTGACGCTCCCTTTGTCCCACGATAAGGAAGAAACAACATAATTGCCGTTGGTAAGAGCGGTTACGGTTCCAATCTGATCGTTTTTACTGGAACCGGTCAAACTCATTGTTGTGCCTATTATCCCGAAACTCCCTTCATTTCCATTTCCCCAGGTGACCGCACCAGCATCAATTGCGGCAGCGTTGTCCCAGTATGGTGTGCTGACCACGTAATTGTTGTTGGCGAGGGCAATCACACGGGATGAGGCACCATCATTGGTCGAAGAGCCCACCAGACTGTTGCTTTCGGAGACAATTCCGCTGATACCGCTTGTTCCATTGATCCACGTGACTGCACCGGCACCGGCTTGGCCAGCATTCGACCATTGGCGTGTTGAAGTGACTGCGCTGTTCCTGCTGCTCAGGGCGGTCACTGTTTCACCCACCTGATCGTTGGCGGTAGAGCCGCAGAGCATTGAGAGCAAGGTGCCATCCGGCTTGTAGAGTCTGATCGCTCCGGCATCGGTTGCGACGAAGTCGTCGAGGGGGCTGGTAACAAGAATATTGCCATTGCTCAGTTCGAGGATGGTGCCTGAGCCATCCGCGTCACCTGCAGGGTTGGCGTCGGGCAACGAAATGAGGGAGAAGAGGGGGATTGTGGTATTGGCGTCAATGGTGATATTTCGCGGATCAAGCAGCAGAAAGCCATTTTCGCCATGTGGCGCATCCGTCACGGTCTGGCCGGAGAAGGTCAGCTTGTCATGACTTGATACTTCAACAGCGCCTCCGTTGCCACTCTTGCGGCCACCTCTGGCCTTTATAGTTCCGGCAAAGGCGGTTGAGAGTTCCGACCAGATTGCCACCCTGCCGCCGTTGCCGCTTTCAACAGCGTTGGCTGTCAGCAAACTGTTTTTCGTTACCGTGGTGTTCGCCGCGTTGCTGAGAGAGCCATCCTTTCCTTGCCAGCCGCCACCAATGAAGATTTCTCCTCCATTTTTTTGCCCATCAGCCTCTATCCGGGCTCCGGCAAGAAGTGTTTGCGGTGCAGTGACCTTGATTTTGCCGCCATCTCCTCTATTGCCGTTTGCGCTGAGCGATCCGGAGAGGTAGAGGGCTTTTCCGGCATTGATGTGGATCTGGCCGCCATCGCCACCATCGGTCGAGATGCGGCTTGCAGCACTCTGCTCAATGCAGCCTGTTGCATCAAGTTGTATGGTGCCTCCTCTTGCATTCTCCTCGGCACTCCATTTGCCTGCATCGAGGATGTTGTTCCCTTTTGCGTTGATACCGGATGCGGTGAACGAGCCGGTATTGATAATGGTGCCGCCTTCAATTACAATGGTGCCATCGCGTTCAGTCATGCGGGCGGCACGCACTTTGCCGCTGTTATTGACCACTGAGGCAAGTAGCTCTCCGGCTGCCGGAGCAGTGATTAGTACGGTGCCGCCATCAGCCTCAATAACTCCATTGTTCGTTATCCTGGCGTTCCAGGCGTTTTTTTCTACTTTGAGCGCTACCAGACCGCCGGGGTCAATGTTGAGGGTGATCGTTTCTCCGGCAGCCATTCCTGTTGTTCCTTTGGTGGTGACAAGCGCTCCGTTGTTTGTGATGCTATTCTCTCCGAGCAGCGCAATAAATCCTCCGTTCACCACTCCCTCGTTCATCACTGGAGCGGCAGCGCCACTTTGGAAGAAGCTGTATTTTTCAGAGAGGAAGTCGCTGTCGCTGATTGCCAGAGTGGATGCCACCAGTCCACCAACGTTGACGCTTGCGCCGGGAGCAAAAAGAATGCCGTTTGGATTTACCAGAAAGATCCGTCCATTTGCCGAAAGTGTTCCAAATATTTCAGAGGGATTGTTCCCTGTAACCCGGTTGAGTAAAATGGAGCGGGTATCGGGCTGGGCAATATTGACCGCTTCACCGTGGTTAATACCAAAAGAGCTCCAGTTGATGATGGCACTGTTGCTTTTTTGCTTAATCTGCATTGCTGTGGCCGAGGGAGTGCTGATTGTTGCCTGCCCCGCCGCGACCACTCCCTCTGTTGGCAGGGCAAAAGCGCAATATCCCGTCAGCAACGAGAGTGTCACAACGGCAGCCGAAACCCAGCTCTCGCGGGCATTGCTTCTGATATGGTGACAGGCGCTCTTCATTGGGATTACTTCGAATTAATGCCGTAGTATAATAAATACTTCGCAATAATTACGCAATATCCCATACATCACAAAAGAGTGTAGCCGTTTTTTTTGTTTTTTTTCAATTTTTTCCGGCATACGCCGGGTTGCATGTTTTGGCGTTCCAGCCAGCATTGCAGGTAAAAGCGGTTGTGACCAAGCCCTTTTTCGAGATAAATGAGCAGGTTGGTCATTTACAGGCAAAGAGGGCTTGTCAACAGGTCAGAGGTTCAGGCAAGAAAGGTGTTGCGGAGAGCCTCCCGGTAAAGGTCAAGGCGCTGGAGGATTTCATCCAGATTATCGCCACCAAGCTTTTCAAGCAGTGCATTGGCGATGACCGGGGCAAGAACCGCTTCGGCAACCACACCGGCAGCGGGGACGGCGCAGGTGTCGCTCCGCTCAAAGCGTGACGGGGTTGGTTGCAGGGTTTCAACATCAAAAGATTGCAGGGGAGTGACCAGCGAAGAGATTGGCTTCATGGCTGCCCGCAGGTGGATGGTCTGCCCGCTCGACATGCTCCCTTCGAGGCCACCGGCACGATTGGTTTTTCTGGTCACACCCTCTTTTGCCGAGAGGTAAAACTCGTCGTGTACCTGAGAGCCCGGTTTTGCGGCATTTTCGAAGGCGGTACCAATTTCGACACCCTTGATTGCCTGGATGGAGATAATCGCGGCTGCGAGTGCGGCATCAAGACGCCGGTCGTGCTGCACATAGCTGCCGAAGCCGGGAGGTACTCCGGTGATGAAGATTTCGATGATTCCCCCAAGGGTGTCGCCCCGTTCACTCGCGGCATTTATGGCGGCAAGCGCTGCTGTTTCAGTTGTTTTTCCGAGCATTCGTACCGGTGAGAGGTCGGCCTGGCGTGCAACGGCATCTGCCCCTTCAAGGAGGAGAGAAGCAAGCTGAGGATCCGGCGAGGGTTCCGCTGCCGATCCAATGGCGGAGATGTAGCTGCCGATTTCAATGCCGAGCGCCTTGAGCACTACTCTTGCAACGGTTCCTGCGGCCACTCTTGCGGCGGTCTCGCGTGCTGACGAACGTTCAATAACCGGGCGGATATCGTCAAAGCCATATTTGATTCTTCCTGCCAGGTCGGCATGGCCCGGCCTTGGAATGGTTATTTTTGCGCATTCTGCATCGGGTTTCTCAAACTGGGCCATGGTGGTTGTCCAGTTTTCCCAGTCGCGGTTTTTGATGACGAGCGCAATGGGGGAGCCAATGGTTTTTCCGAAGCGGATGCCTGATAGCACCTCAGCTTTGTCGCTCTCAATTTTCATGCGTCCTCCGCGCCCATGCCCCTGCTGACGGCGGGCCAACTGGCGGTTGATCTCCTCAAGTGTGATGGGAACTCCGGCTGGCATCCCTTCCACAATGGCCGAAAGTGCCGGTCCGTGAGATTCTCCCGCAGTAAAGTATCGTATCATTGATTTTAACAGTAAATGCCCGGCTGCGTTTTGAACGGTGCAGCCGGGCTTTTTGAAAATGGAGTACTCTTTTCAGAGAGGGATTTAACGAAGTATCTTCGCGGCCTCTTTTGCGTAGTAGGTAAAGATGAGGTCGGCACCGGCACGTTTCATGCAGAGCAGCGATTCCATCATCACTCTTTTTTCGTCGATCCAGCCTCGTGCGGCTGCGGCCTTGACCATTGAGTATTCGCCGGAGACATGGTAGATTGCTACCGGAGTATCAAAGCGCTCTTTGGTGCGGTAAACGATATCAAGATAGGCAAGGCCAGGTTTGACCATGACGATATCGGCGCCTTCCATGATGTCGAGTTCGATCTCTTTCATCGCTTCGTCGGTATTGCCGGGATTCATCTGGTAGGTGGTCTTGTCGCCGAACTGTGGTGCCGAGTGGAGGGCGTCACGGAACGGGCCATAAAAGCTTGATGCGTATTTGGCGGCGTAGGAGAGAATGCCGACATCGGAGAAGTCGGTGTCGTCAAGTGCCTCACGGATGGCGCCGATACGGCCGTCCATCATGTCGCTCGGAGAGACAAAATCCGCTCCGGCGTTGGCGTGTGAGATGGCCATTTTACAGAGCACCTCAACGGTTTCGTCATTGAGAATAATGCCATCCCTGACCAGACCGTCATGGCCGAAGGGGGTGAAGGGGTCAAGCGCGACATCGGTCATGATGCAGAGGTCGGGCACCTTTGCCTTGATGGCGCGGATTGCCTCCTGGATAATACCATATTCATTGTAGGCTTCGCTGCCATCTTCGGTTTTGACTTCAGGAATACCAAAGAGATCGATTGACTGGATGCCGAGATCCCAGAGTTCCTGGCACTCTCTTACTGCATTGTCAATCGAGTAACGGAAGCTTCCCGGCATTGAAGAGACCTCTTCAACAACATTCGTTCCCGGGCAAACAAAGAGTGGATAGACAAGATCATTGATGGTCAGGTTTTTTTCCTGAACAAGGTTTCTTATCGCTGCACTTTTGCGAAGTCTTCTGGGTCGCTGGACAATATTGAGCAAATTGAGCTGACTCATGGCTTGTGAGAAATTATGGTTTTAAAAAGGCTGAAAATACGAAAATCCATGAACAACGGGAAGCATTTCCTTTGCCGCCCAGGAAAAAAAGAGGGTTACATGAGGCTCATCATTATGGCTGCGGTAATGGCTGTAGCGATGACGCCAGCCACATTCGGAGCCATGGCGTGCATGAGTAGATGATTGTCAGGATCGGCTTTTATTCCCTCAAGTTGTACTGCGTTCGCGCTGTCAGGAATGGCCGCAAGAGCTGCTGCTCCAATCAAGGGATTAATTTTATTTTCCTGAGAAAGGAACAGGTTCATCATTTTGGCGAAAAGGATTCCGCCAGCCGTTGCAATGACCAGGGAGAGCGTCCCGAGTATGAAGATAAGTATTGAGCCTTCCGTGAGAAAGGTTGTTGCCTGGGTTGAGGCACCGACGGTGAGGCCGAGAAGAATGGTGATGATGTCGGTTATAGTGTTTCTGGCGGTATCGGCCAGCCGTTTTGTCACCATCGACTCTTTGAGCACATTGCCAAAAAAAAGCATACCGAGAAGTGGCAGGGAGGCAGGTATGATAAAGCCGGTCAGAAGAAAAGCGACAATAGGAAAGAGTACCTTCTCTCTTTGGCTCACTGCACGAGGCAGTTTCATTCGGATCAGGCGCTCTTTTTTTGTCGTTAACAGGCGCATGATCAGGGGCTGAATGAGCGGTACCAGGGCCATGTAACAGTATGCGGCAATGGCGATTGAACCAAGGATGTGCGGAGCGAGCTTTGAGGCAAGGTAAATTGCAGTCGGGCCGTTTGCCGTACCGATGATACTGATTGAGGCCGATTCCGGATTGGTGAAGCCGAGGCTCAGTGCACCGAGGTAGGTCAGAAAAACGCACAATTGCGCTGCCACACCTATCAGAATAAGTTTAGGGTTTGAAATCAGTGTTGAGAAATCGGTCATGGCGCCGATTCCGAGAAAAATCAACGGAGGAAAAATACCTTTGAGTACACCCATGAAGAGGTAATTCATTACACTGCCCTCTTCATAGACGCCAAGCCGCAGTCCAGTATGTTCCAGAAAAGGAATGTTGCCGATCAGGATACCGAATCCAATCGGTACGAGGAGAAGCGGTTGATACTCATACCGGATTGCTGCATAGATGAAGAGCAGTCCGACAAGGATCATAAAAATATGCCCCGGGGTAGCATTGGCAAAGCCGGAAGAGTCAATAAACCGCGCAATTGATTCCATAGTGGTATTTATTCAATTTCAATCAGGATATCTCCCTGCATGACGGTATCGCCTACAGCAACTCTGATAGTTTTAACGATGCCGGGTTTTTCAGCAAAAACATTGTTTTCCATTTTCATTGCTTCGAGCACAAGCACCGGCTCTTCCAGTTTGATCTGCATTCCCGGTGTGACTGCTATGGCAATGATTGTCCCGGGAAGTGGAGCCTTGACCAGGCTCAAGCCAGGGGTATTGAGCACCGGTGCTTTTGGTGGCGCTGGAGGCGTATAGCGCACAAGTTTCGGTGTTTGTGGTGTTTTTATCTCTTTGCCAAGCTCAACATGGTAAGAGGTACCATTCACCTCAATTTCGGCAATGTTTTCTTCAAGTGATTTGATTTCAACGTTATACTTGTTGCCGCCTATCGTGAATTTATATCGCCTCATCGTTGAAAACGGTTTAAATTAATAACATTATAGATTTTTGAATTCCAGGGCGAGTAGGTTTTTCCTACCTTTTTGATCGTCAGAATTGCGGTTTCCTGATCGTGCAATTCATCAAAGTATATTGAAATAGCCATGGCGATTGCCGCGCTCACCTCTCCGGGCAGCATGGTGCTGGCAAGAGCTGATTTTCGTCCTCCTTTTTCTTGCCTGAATTGTTTTATGAGTTTTCTGTTGTAAAGTTTTGGCAGAACAGTGAATACCATTGAGAGCAGGAGGAGGGTAAAAAAGAGCACGCCGAAGCCTGCGACAGCAGGAGCCAGATTCTCCAGAAAATCAATCGGGACTATTTGAACAATTGTGTTCATTGACATGATTCGGTTAAAGTGGCAGTGTCGAGTGCTTTTTCGGAGGATTGTTATCTTTTTTGGTCAAGAGCGTCTGAAGAGCGCGGATTATCCTGAAACGGGTATTGCGCGGCTCAATAATATCGTCAATATAACCGTATTTTGCAGCTTCGTATGGATTGGCAAATTTTTCCCGGTACTCTGCAGCATTGTCAGCAACAAATTTTGCCCGCTCCTCGTTGTTTTCCATAGCATTCAGTGATCGATTATAGAGCACCTCAATGGCCCCGATTGGTCCCATGACGGCAATTTCGGCTGTCGGCCATGCATAGTTTACATCACCTCTCAGTTGCTTTGAACTCATGACGATGTATGCTCCACCATAAGCTTTTCGCAGGATTATGGTGATTTTTGGCACTGTGGCCTCTGCATAAGCAAAAATCAGCTTTGCACCGTTAGTGATAATGCCGTCAAATTCCTGTGCACTGCCGGGAAGGAATCCGGGAACATCGACAAGGGTGACAAGGGGAATGTTGAATGCGTCGCAGAATCGGACAAACCTTGCCGCTTTGCAGGATGCGTTGATGTCAAGACAGCCAGCAAGGTAGTTCGGCTGATTGGCGACAATACCGGTTGAAATGCCGTTGAAGGTGACAAAACCTATAACAATGTTCCTGGCATATTGCCGCTGAACTTCAAGAAATTCTCCATTATCGGCAATGGAGTGGATCACATCCTTGACATCGTAGGGGATGGATGGCTTTTCAGGAATGATGGAGTTCAGCTTGTCATCAAGCCGGTCGGCAGGATCATCACAGACAGCAAGGGGAGGCTCTTCAAGATTATTCTGCGGCAGATAACTCAGCAGTTTTTTGATAAGGAGTATTCCTTCCCGTTCATCGGCTCCTACAAAGTGCGTGACACCCGACTTTGTTGCATGCACTGAAGCTCCGCCCAGCTCCTCATCAGTAATGGTTTCGCCTGTAACAGTTTTGACGACCTTTGGTCCGGTGACAAACATATAGCTTGTTTTGTCGGCCATGAAAACAAAATCAGTGAGAGCAGGGGAGTAGACCGCGCCGCCTGCGCAGGGACCGAAAATGGCTGATATCTGGGGAATGACTCCCGATGCCATGACGTTTCGCTGGAAAATACTCGCATAGCCGGAAAGACTTCGCACACCCTCCTGGATTCTTGCCCCTCCGCTGTCGTTGATTCCGATGAAGGGCGCGCCGACTTTCATGGCCTGATCCATTACCTTGCAGATTTTCAAAGCATTGGTTTCCGAAAGCGAACCGCCAAGAACAGTAAAATCCTGTGAAAAGAGGTAGACCGTTCGCCCGTCGATGGTGCCGTGGCCGGTGATGACGCCGTCAGAAAGATAGTGCTCCTTGTCAAGATCGAAATCAGTGGTACGGTGTGAAACAAACATGTCATACTCTTCAAAGCTCCCTTCATCAAGCAGCATGTCGATTCGTTCCCGTGCGGTAAATTTCCCTTTTTTATGTTGCGCATCTATGCGTTTTTGTCCACCTCCAAGGCGGGCTTTTTCGCGTTCAGCAATCAAGCGTTTCATTGTGTATTACGATATTGATTAACTAACTTGTCCGATAACAGTTTATTTTCTGGTGTTTACCCGGGCTTATGCTGGATTGCTCTATTTACGGTTATTTTACAATTTACATGCTCCCCGTTCTTTAAGATATTAAAAGAAAAGATAAAACAATGACTTCAGATCTTCAGCTTGCCGTTGAACTGGCCGAACAGGCAGGTCAGTTAACCCTTAACTATTTTTCACGTAAATCACTTAGGGTTTTTACCAAAAGGGATGCGACCCCGGTTACCGAGGCCGACCGGGAAGCAGAAAAGCTTATCAGAGAGGCAATTGCCTCTTGCTATCCGGCGGATGGAGTGCTTGGTGAGGAATTTGATGAGCGCCCGGCTGGCAACAATCGTCGCTGGATAATTGACCCGATTGATGGCACCAAGGCATTTATTCACGGCGTCCCACTCTACGGCGTGATGATTGCCCTTGAAATTGATGGAACCGTGCAGCTTGGTGTTGTCAATTTTCCTGCGCTTGGCGAAATGTATTATGCTGAAAAGGGATGCGGGGCATTTCTCAACGGCTTGCCGATAGCGGTCTCCTCCATCAGCGATGTCAAGGAGGCTACGGTTCTTTATACGGAAAGGGAGTATCTGCTCGACGCGGCCTCTCAACATCCGGTAGATCTGCTTCGCCATCAGGCAGGGCTTGTGCGTGGATGGGGTGATTGTTATGGCCATACACGGGTCGCCTGCGGACGTGCGGAAGTGTCGGTCGATAAAATCATGAGCCCGTGGGATTGTGCGGCACTGATTCCTATTGTCACTGAAGCGGGTGGCTGCTGTTTTGATTACCGTGGCAAGACGACAATATCCGGTGAAGGACTTGTCAGCGCCAACAAGGCCATCGGCACGGCGCTGCTTGACGACATCAAAAACCTGTAGTTCTTCTTGATTTCTTTTTTGCATGGTTCGATTCGTGACAATCACAACTGTTCAGAGTGGTCGAGCAATTCTGTTTTTTTCAGAAAACCTTGTTATCATTACCTGAAGCTTCAGAATTATGAGCTCACCTGAACAGGGTCAACGATCGGGCTTTACAAAATGATTGCTCGTGAGCCGTTTGCTGCAGTACAGAGGCTTGCAGTTTGCTCATTCGAAAAGAAGTCAGCGCGTCATGTTGGTTCCTGTATGCTTAACAAGCTGCATCTTACATCGAAAGAGCATGCCGTTCTCAATCGCTTTGCAGAAGCACTTCAAGGCACTGTTTCGTGCAATTCCCTTCTTGAAATCCTTGTATAAAAGCACATAATGACTGTGCGTAACCGATCACTCGAATCGTTTATATATAGTCTTTGTAATAAAATATCTCCGAATCTTGATCCTTTGATTAAAACCGTCAACGGATTAGGCTACCCCTTTGCCTCCTCAATCAAACTATTTCTCTCAATATCGGCGTTGGTGTAATAAAGGTAGGAAATGTTATCGGAAATATGTTAATTTCGAAAGGGTATTAGCTGTAAATTACCTTAGGTTTGGTGTGCGTCGTGCAAAAAACATGATGTTTCGTTGTGATTTGTTCTGTTTTTTTTGTGGAGGTTATAGGTAAACAAATACAAACAAAGGAGGTTGAAATGAGTGTGAGTGAAATTTCCAGATTTAACGAAGCTGTAAAAAACAGCAAGGAATTGCAGGATGAAGTGAAATGTGTTGGAACGGATCTCGACAAGATCGTTGGAATTGCGAATCAGAAAGGTTTTGATTTTACAGTGAGCGAACTTGAGGAGCTAAGCAAGAACAAGGAGATCAGTGAGGCTGATCTTGGTGGTGTTGCGGGAGGACTTCTTGTCGCGATCGTGGCCGGTCCTGATCCGGTCGTGGCTGTTGTTGTTGGTGTTATTGTCATTTAGTGATTATTTCCGTCACAGGTGTCGACTCGTACGTTAGGCACCTGTGACGGTATGGTCAAAGTGAGAAACTGGGTAGCATGAAGCGAGGGGGACTGTATGGGAGTGGTGTGCAGTGCAGACGATAAGTAATGGTATTCGTGCAGTTCGGTCGCCCTTCTTCAGTTACTTCAATGGGTGCGTGGGTTAGTGTCATGGTTTGATTTGGTGTGTCGTTAGAGGTTTGGCGCGGGGGTTTTGTGGTCAGGATGTTGTGGATTCGCTTTGCGTTGGATATTGGCTTTGTCGTCATGCTGCTCGTGCTTTCAATAGGGAGAGACGCTGAGCGTGTCAGGTGCTTTGCGACTTTGAAATGGTTCCAAGTTTTTTTCTGCTGTGTTGTCGTGTTTTCTGAAATTCAATTTACTGTCGATGATGGAATCGCTTATTCCTCAGAAAAAAAATAATCTGCTCTCCTCGTATTACAGTGATATCCTTAAAAGGCGGAGTGGTGATGAAATTATGGTATTGGCGAATATAAAAAGGTTCGTCGATTGCTGCGCTGGCAGCGGGTTATTGAGGAAATCACTGAAAGAAAATGACCTCGAAGTTGCTCAATTTGTCTGCAGGAGCCACAGGATCGATCTTGAGGTCGAGACACTGTTGCCGATATGGCATGATTTGTTTGATGTTGAAAACCGGAAAAGCGACCGAAATGACAATAAGTATCAGAAGATGTGGTGCGAATGGGTCAGCGATACTGAGAAATTCAGAGAAAAATACAAGGAAGCAGGAGGCGAGTGTCAAAATACGAAGTTCAGGAAGTGGAGAGGGCGTCAGATTGAGCGATGCAAGACGGAGTTGGGTGATACCAAAAGAATAACACACAGTGTCGCTGCTATCGAACTGTCGAGTGGTTGTTCTGTAGGGTGTTGGTTTTGTGCGTTGGATGCGAAAAAATTTGAAGGTTACTTTGCCTATACCCCGGAGAACTCTTCCATGTGGGCAGAATGCCTGTCGGTACTCACAGAAGAGTTGGGACCGGCACTTCAGACCGCGTTCTGTTATTGGGCGACAGAGCCGTCTGACAATCCTGATTATGTAAAATATATCAAGGATTTTTATGATGTGGTCGGCCTGTTCGCACAGACGACGACATCACAGCCGTTAAAAAATATTGAATGGACAAAAGAGGTTCTCAAGCTTTATAATAATGAAAATGCCATGCCATGCCGGTTTTCGTTGCTTAATTATAATGAGTTGCTGAAAGTACATGAGATATTCAGTCCTGTTGATTTGTTGACGGTGGAACTGATACAGCAGTTTAAGGGGAGCATGACTAAAAAATCGAGGGCCGGGCGTCTTTTGATGAATGGAACCAGAAGCGGCTACCAGACGCTTGGTTCCGATGACGTTGGGAGCACTATTGCTTGTGTTTCTGGTTACCTCGTCAATATGCCGGAACGGCGTGTTTGCCTTGTGACACCCTGTATGGCCGACAGGCAGATGCCTTTAGGGTATAAAATTATCGATGAATGTTTTTTTAAAGATGCAGGGGAATTACGTGATTTTATAAGAGGGAGTATCGATACTTATATGCAAGAGTATCTGTCATCTGACGATTATGTGCGTTTGCGTCAAGACATTGAAATCAGGATTATTCCGGATGGTATTGAACTTGTTGTCACTCCCTCTAATGTGAGAATCAAATGTTCCGAAAGGTATGGTTCTATGTTGAAAATTTTATCACAGGATGGAGTAAGTGTGAGGGTATTTATGGACAAAATGCTGGAGGCCGGGAAGGATTACTTCGAAATAATGAATGACCTCCAGCAATTTTATGATATGGGTTTTCTTGAAGATTTATCGGCTGTCAAGGTTAATTGAAAAAGAGCTATAGGTTCTCAACGACAAACTAATTGGGACTCCTTGTCGAAACAAGCCAGTGTTTGGCTTACTGCTGGCTTATTGTCTGGTCTTTTTCTTGCCGCACCAATTCTTGTTGGGCGCTTGTAATTAGAGTAATTAATGAATTATGTGTGCTGAAAAAGTTGATGTTTGTCTGGTCAATATGCCATTGGCACCGTTTACAACTCCGAATCTTGCTCTTGGATTATTACAGTCTATCCTGGATGATATCGGGGTTTCTTCGAAGACGATTTATGCGAATATAGACTATCATGAGTTTACCAGGGGCGGATACGACGGTCTTCAGATTCTTTCGTTATTCGGTGGCGTTTTTGAAGAGTGGTTGTTTTCTTCGGTTGCGTTTCCAAGAGAAGAGACGTCTGTCGATGAATTTATCGATGAATTGTTTCGATATTCAATTCTTGCAAGGTTGAACGATAAGGGGAAGAGCTCTGTAAAGGAACGGATCAGGAATCTTCACCGTCATTCATTGCCGTTTACGGAGTTGATTGTGGAGCGGTTGATGTCGCTCTCTCCTAAAATTGTGTGTTGCAGTTCATCGTTATATCAGCACACGGCCTCACTGGCATTGTTGAAAATGGTCAAACGTCTTTTTCCCAATGTGATTACGGTGATGGGTGGTGCAAGCTGTGAATCAGAAATGGGATTTGCTACACATCGAGATTGCGAATTTGTGGATATTGTCGTGTCTGGCGAGGCGGATGATTTGTTTGCTGAACTGGTGTCGTTGTTACTCTGCCGGGGAATTGACGTCGAACCGGAATGCCTGCCGATGGGAGTCTACGCCCCATGTCACAGGAAAGAAAATTATTCATTTATCGACGGAGATTTTTATCCAAGGGCTCTTTGTGCTTCTCTCGATCGTATACGAATTCCAAATTATGACGATTATTTCGATCATATTAACGGAAGCGAACATTTCGCAGGAAGAGTATTTCCTGGCCTGTTGCTGGAAGGATCGAGAGGATGCTGGTGGGCTCAACACAAGGCATGCCGTTTCTGCGGGCTTAACGGCAAAGATGCTCGCTACCGTATAAAGAATCACGAGAAGTTGCTCAATGAGATGAATTTTTTGAGCGAAAGATACGGTATTCGCAAGTTTGAAATGGTCGACAATATTATCAATCTTGCGTTGTTTAATACATTATTGCCTGCCTTGAGATTGATCGGATCTCCATATACTATCTTTGCCGAAGTGCCGGGAAATCTGGGAGAAAAGCAGGTCATGGCATTGAAGGATGCCGGATTCGATTGGTTGCAGGCAGGAATAGAGAGCCTGCATACCGAAATACTCCGGTTGATGCAGAAGGGATGGGAGGTATGGCAGAGCATAAGAATGCTCAAATACTGTCTGCATAATGGTATATGGGTTATATGGCATATCCTGATTGATTTTCCGGGGGAAAAGGATGAGTGGTACGATGAGATGGCTGAATTGATGCCGTTATTGTACCATCTTCAGCCGCCGGATTCGTTAATCAATATCTGTTTCGTTCGTTTTAGTGACTATTTCAGGAACCCTGAAGAGTATGGACTCAAGCTTGTACCAAAACGTCTCTATGGCTGGGTCTATCCCTTTGGAATGGAACGGTTGAAGGACATGGTGTATTGTTATGAGGACGTTCACAGGGAGGAAGTGTCAAGATCTCCTGAACTTGCAGTCATATTCAGGCGGGAAAGCGTCGAAAAAACGGATTTGGTTCTCTCCGAGTGGAAGCGAAGATTCCACGGACCGGATCGCCCTGTATTGCAACTGCAGGAGTCTGAAGAAGGTATCGTGATTATCGATACCAGGCCATGCGCGGTGCAGGCCCGGCATGAGTTGAACGGCGCTTCGGCTTTGCTCTACCAATCGATTATGCATGGAACCACAAGAGCCGATTTTGAACGGAATGCGAAAGATACGGCAATATCGGAGGCGGATATCGAAAAAACCAGAAAAAAATTTATTGATGACAAAATCGCGATCGATGTCGGCGATGTTCTGCTCGGTCTTGCTGTTCCGGCAGGGGGGCGTGAGTATGTTGAAAGGACGGAATATCCCGGTGGTCGTTATTCCCCAAATTAAATTGACGACATTGTACGCCGTTGCCTGGGGATAAAATCAGTGGTATGTGAGGGTGCTATCTGCTTGCAGGGATTATTTTTAAGGAATCAACATGGCAATTCAGTTTAGAACAGAAGCTCTCAACAAACTCAGTTCTCCGGATGATCTTGACCGGATGATGTCGGTTACGGATCGGCGTGGTTGGATTTCACTGTCGGCAACCGCCCTCGTCATTGTAGCTGCACTCATCTGGGGTTATTTCGGACAGATCAGCACAATGGTCGTTGGTCAAGGGATTACCATGTCGGAGGGCGCCATTCAGTCGATAACTGCCAGAACAAGCGGAATTCTCAGCGGTTTTACTGTGATTGGCGGTCAAACTATACAAAAAGGGCAGATTATCGCTATTATAGAACAGCCTGAATTGAGGCAGAGCTTCATTGAAGATTTTTCAACTTATGAATTCCTCTCCTCTCGTGAGCGTGAACAGAAAGAATTTTTCAGACGCCAGATAGAAATCCAGGAAGAAAAACTTCGCAAACTGGGGTCACTCTACAAGGAGGGGCTTGTCGAAAAATCACTGATTACAACTGCAGAACGAGATGTCATGGATTTGAAGAATAACCTCTACCAGTTTGATGAAAAGGTTACTCAGGCTCAACGCCAACTGTCGAAATCACGGGAAAACTACAAGTGGCGCTCTGCTGTCGTGGCCCCCTTTTCCGGCGCTGTTACTGAGGTGCATTTCAAGAATGGAGAGCAGGTAAACGAAGGTTCGGAATTACTTTTTGCTGAGCCTTACGGACAGGCCGATGCTCAGTCTTTGAGCTTGAGTCTTTTTGTGGCTTCAGGTGATGCAAAAAAAATAAGGAATGGAATGGAAGTCTTCATTGCGCTGGCAACTGTCAAACCTGAGCAGTACGGCTACGTGATCGGCAAGGTTTATTACGTGAGTGAATATCCAAAGTCGTTGCAGGCGATTGCTTCCGATTTGAAAAACGATCTTCTTGCCCAGACGTTCTCCCGTTCCAGTTCACCATACAAGGTCAAGATCAAACTGCTTCGTGATAGTTCAACATACAGCGGTTACCGTTGGACTTCTGGAAAAGGGCCTCGGATTTCAATTACGTCAGGTATTCTTTGCAGTGGCCAGATCATCGTTGAACAGCAGCGCCCGATGGAACTCGTAATCCCCATGCTGAAAAAATATGTAATAGGTATCGCTGGATAGACATGCGCCAAAAAAAGCACAGAACCGGTTACTTTGCAAGTCACTACCAAAAACGGCTGGTGATAGTCGCACTTTTGTTCATCCTTTGTTGTCAACAGGTTTTTGTGCGTCCTCTCTACGCTTCGATATCCCTTGCTGAAACCGTAAATCTTGCATTGCAGAAAAATGAGGGAATCCTTCTTCAGAAAGAAGTGCTCAACAACGTGCATGGCAGTTTTCTGCAAACTCGTTCCCTTTTCGACCCTGTGCTATCCTTGAGCACCGGTTACAGCAACGACATGTTGCCTGCAGTAATGGGTCCGAGCTCCAGGAGCATCGTGACATCATTGTCTGTCAGTAACCTGTTGCCGATTGGCATCACCATAACCCCTGCTGTTTCTATCAAGCAGATAAGGCTGGGATCGATGGCGAGCAATCAGGCCCAAAGCGGAGTTACCTTCGATATTCCGTTGTTTGCGGGGTTCGGGAACAATGTCAGCAAAACGGCAAGAGATGCCGCAGAGATCGAGTATCGGGCAGCAGGATTCGGTTGCTACCAGGCGGCAACCACAGGAGTCTACAACACGGCAGCCGCATACTGTGACTATCTTTATGCCTATCTCCTCCTGCAGGTCGACCATGAGCTGACTGAAAGTGCGGAAAAACAGCTTCATGCGACGCAGGCACTTGCTCATGCGGACGAGATCGCTTTTCAACGTGTTGATCTGGCCAGAGCATACCTTGAAAACTCGAGGGCGACCGAGCAGACTGCCGTTCTACAACTCAAGGCTGCCTGGGAGTTGTTGCTGCTTTCGACCGGGTCTCGTCCGTCCGGAAGGGAGGCTCCTGAAACTCCCATCGATTTTTTCCCGGAACCTCATCCCGGTGTTCTGGGCTCTTTGATTGACAGCACTCTTCTGAGCGATTACGCTCTGAGTCACCGGTCGGATCTGAAAGCGCTTTACCTTCAAAAAAGTGCAGCAGTACAACGTCTTGAAGGGTCGAAAAATCTTCTGAAACCGAATGTGAGCCTCTCATTATGGGCGGGTTACAACAGTCAGATTTCTGGAACCTCTTTTCAGGATTATGTTTTCTCTGTTACCAGAAATATTCCCGGCACCAGCGTTTCAGCTACAATCACCTATACATTGCCGATTGGAAACAATAGTGCTCAGTCGAACTATATCCAGAATATGGCAGCTTATGAAACTTCTTTGATCAACCAGGAAGCTCTGGCGCGCAATGTATTGAGTACCGTATCACTTGATGTGGCCTCCGTAAGGAATGCAATTTTTGTTTATGAAATGAGTCGAAAAAGTGCTGAATCTTATCGACGTCTTAAAGAGGGAGAACTCAAGAAGTTCCGAATGGGGATGTCGAGTATTTTCGATCTCCAGACGATAAGCAACAATCTGGCTTCTGCGGAAATTCAGTTGCTTGGTGCCAAAAAAACGTATGCACTTGCCGTCCTGAACCTGAGATATGCGACAGGAACGCTTCTGAAAGGTAACGACGAGTTGTTTACCGTAGAGGCAAAAAATCTTTTCACGATTCCCAAACTCGGAGAAATTGCCAAATGAACGGAGGGGATTTACATATCGAAAAACTCTGGAAAGAGGCTCGAGTAAAAACCCCGACGGTGTTGCAGATGGAAGCTGTGGAGTGCGGAGCTGCGTCACTGGCGATGATTCTTGCCTATTATGGACGGTTCCTTCCGCTTGAGCAGCTTCGTGATGACTGTGGTGTATCAAGGGATGGTAGCAAGGCGAGTCATCTGCTGAAGGCAGCGAGAAAGTATGGCCTTGAAGCCAAAGGGTTTCGGCTGGAGCCGGAAGAAATTCAGACGAAGAAACTGCCCATGATTCTTTTCTGGAACCTGTATCACTTTGTGGTGCTGGAAGGGTACAGGAACGGCTATTATTACATCAACGATCCTGCTTCAGGTCAGCGCAAAATATCGCCACAGGAATTCAGTGATTCATTTTCCGGAGTGTTGCTGACCTTTGAGGTAACCGGTGATTTCAGGAAGGGGGGCACCTCCTTCAGCCTTTTCGGATCACTGAAGAAGCGGTTGCCGGGCCTCGAGACTGCTTTGACCTATATTGTTCTCACCAGTTTGTTACTGGTGATTCCTGGGCTTGTCGTCCCGTCGTTTTTGAGGATATTCATCGACTATGTGCTCGTTCAGGGTTTTTCATTTTGGGTTCACCCTCTATTGATCGGCATGCTGGTGACGGTCTGCATACAGGGGTTTCTAATCTGGTTGCAGCATTATTACCTGCTCAGGGCGGAAACGAAGCTGGCGCTTTCATCCTCTGCCAAGTTTTTCAACCATGTATTTGCTCTTCCCATCAGGTTCTTTTCGATGAGGCAGGCAGGGGAAATCGCTGGCAGGGTACAACTCAATGATCAGGTCGCAACATTGATTGCCCGTGATTTCTCTTCCAACGCACTAAATTTCATCCTGATCTTTTTCTACGTTGTCATGATGTTTCGTTACGACATCATTCTGACTTTTTGTGTCATGCTTTTGGCATCTTTGAATGCGGTTGCACTTTTTTTTGTTTCCCGCCACAGGAAGATCCTCAACCAGAGGTTTCAGCAGGATAATGGCAAGCTCCTCGGTACGACATTCTATGGTATCCGTACTATTGAAAGCCTGAAGTCTTCAGGCTCTGAGCAAGATTTTTTCTCCCGCTGGTCAGGCTTGTTTGCGAACACGGTTAATGGTCGTCAGAATATCGAGGTTTCTACGGTATTCCTTCTCGCGCTGCCACCGTTTCTCCAGTCGTTGGGCAATATCGGTATTCTTGCCGTAGGCGGGCTGCGGGTCATGGATGGTGAATTGACCATGGGCATGCTGATCGCATTCCAGAGCTTGATGTTTTCCTTCCTCTCTCCTGTAAACCAGATGGTGATTCTCGGCCAGAAGCTTCAGGATACCGAGGGGAATCTGCAGCGTATTGATGATGTCATGAAGAATAACGCCGAACTCTCTGTGGATACTCCAGAGGATGCTGAGAATTTCGAAAAGCTGCAGGGATATCTCGAATTGAAGAATGTTACGTTTGGCTACAATACCCTCGAACCTCCGCTTATTGAAAATTTTTCTCTCAGGATAGCATCGGGTTCAAGGGTCGCGCTGGTCGGTGGATCAGGATCGGGTAAGTCGACGATCGCAAAAATCGTATCAGGGCTTTACGAGCCATGGTCCGGGGACGTTTTGTTTGACGGTATTCCGAGGGGGGATATTTCACGTCAAAGGCTTTCTGCCTCGATCGGGATGGTCGATCAAGAAATAAGCCTTTTCGAAGGAAGCATCGCTGAAAATATTGCGATGTGGGATGCCACTCTTCCTCAGGAGGAGATAATCCGTGCCGCCAGAGATGCCGCGATCCACGATACGATAGCATCAAGGACGGGAGGTTATCAGGGACTATTGGCCGAGGGTGGGCATAATTTCAGTGGCGGGCAGCGCCAGAGGATTGAAATAGCTCGTGCACTGGCAGTCAATCCTTCCATTTTGATTCTGGACGAGGCGACAAGCGCACTCGATCCGGTCATTGAAAAGGCTATCGATGAAAATGTCCGTCGTCGTCATTGCACTTGTCTTATCGTAGCTCACCGACTGAGTACCATACGTGATTGCGATGAAATTATTGTGCTTGAATATGGCAAGGTAAAGGAGCGCGGAACCCACATTTCGCTGATGGCTGCTAATGGCTTGTATGCCAATCTCATCCGGATCACTTGACCTCTCATACATACATGGAAGAATCATTGAAAAGCATGAAAGACGAGCCGCATGAGGAGGGCTTCCGCCAAGTCGAGTCGAATGCAAAGCAGGCTGTAAACAAGCGGCGCTTCTACGAGCATCGTTACCGTGAGGCGCTCAAGGGGCTTTCGTCAATTCTTAATTCGGGTAACTCCGATACTGGCATTCCCATCGACGCAGATCCACTTTTCGCGGCTTGCTTTGCCGTAGGAAAGGCTGTGGGAATTACCATCGTCAGGCCACCAAACGAGATTCGTTCACCTCATGAAGATTCGTTGCAGACTATTGCTCGATTTTCCGGTTTCAGACTGAGAAGAGTGACACTCCGGGAAGGCGATCGGTGGTGGCTCAATGATAGTGGCCCACTACTGGCTTATTTTGGTACAGATGAAAAGCCGGTCGCGTTGTTGCCTGATGGTAACGGGCGATATAGTTTGTTTGAACCTGTGAGCCATGAAGTTCGCCTGGTAGAAGAGAGTGTCGCTTCCGGAATTTTTGGTGTTCATGCGTGGATGTTTTACCGTCCATTTCCTTCGGAGCCGCTTACGGGAAAAACTATTCTCCATTTTGGGTTGAGGGGAAGTGGAAAGGATATCGTGATGCTGCTTCTTTTCGGTGTCGTTGGTTCCTTGATTGGATTGCTGACGCCCGTGCTGACCGGCATGCTGTTTGGCACGGTTATCCCCCAGTCATCTCGCAGCCAGCTTTTTCAGATCGTATTCATACTTGTGGCTGGCGTCATCGCTACTTCTGGTTTCGATCTTGCAAGGCAAGTTGCTGTAATGCGGCTGCAGAACCGCGTGGATACGCTTGTCCAGCCAGCCATTATGGACCGGTTACTCAACCTTCCTGTGGGATTCTTCAAGAAGTACTCTTCAGGAGATCTCGCAAAACGCGTGCTTGGGGCTACACAGCTCAGGGATATTGTCAGCGGTTCGGTCATCAATGTCTTTCTCGGCTTTCTGTTCGGTTTTTCCAATATCCTGCTGCTCTTCATCTATAGTTGGAAGCTTGCAATCATCACGCTTGCGATGATTACGTTGCTTGCCTGCATTGGCATCTGGATCAGCATCTTGCGGATACGACTCAACAGGGAGAACGCAACAGTACAAGGCAAGATATCGGGTCTTCTTGGCAATCTGCTTACGGGTATTGCCAAAATACGGATCACCGGTACCGAAAAGCCAGCATTTGCGATGTGGGCCGAGATGTTCGGCAAGGAACGCTTTATATCCTATAGAGAAGGTATGCTGGAGAATTCCATGGCGGTCGTTACCACGGTGTTTCCGATAGTCGCCCTTGCCATCATCATCGTTTCCGTCGGAGTGTTTTTGACGGGTGACAACCTTGACAGTGGCTCCTTCATTGCGTTCACCACGGCGTTCACCAATTTTCAGACTACCCTGCTGCAGACGGTCACAACGGTGATTTCCTGCAGCCCGGTCATTCCGCTGTATGAACGTATTAAACCGGTTCTTGCCTCAATTCCTGAGGCGACCGCACAACAGTCTTATCCTGGACGTCTCAGAGGAAGTGTCGAAGTCCAGAATCTGAATTTCAGTTATAGCAAAGATGACCCCCAAATTCTTTTTGATGTTGATTTCGTGGCACCACCTGGAGAGTTCGTAGCTATCGTCGGCGGATCCGGATCCGGGAAGTCAACCCTGCTCAGGCTCCTTCTCGGTTTCGAAATTCCGGATTCCGGTACAGTTTTCTTCGATGGGGTCGATTTGCACACGCTTAATATCCAGGGGGTTCGCCAGCAGATTGGTGTTGTCATGCAAAACGGGCAGTTGCAGCCAGGGTTCATACTGAATACCATTATCGGTTCATCGCCCCTGTCGGTTGAACATGCATGGGATGCGGCGAGAATGGCGGGTATCGATGAAGATATTCGAAAAATGCCTATGGGGATGTACACAGCGATCAGCGAAGGTGGGGAGACTATATCCGGTGGCCAGAAGCAGCGCTTGCTGATTGCCAGTGCACTGGTCAGAAAGCCGAGTATAATCTTTTTCGACGAAGCGACCAGTGCGCTTGATAACCGTACACAGGAAATTGTCAGCCGTAGCCTGGAACAGTTGAAAGCCACCAGAATAGTCATTGCGCATCGCTTGAGCACAATCCGCAACGCAGATCGAATCTATTGTCTTGATCACGGTCGAATCGTCCAGCAGGGCACCTACGACGAACTGGTGGCGAAAGAGGGTTTTTTCAAGGAGCTTGCCAATCGCCAGATTGCATGACGCCAACTTTTAACTGAAGATAATGAAACATGAATAGTTCATCATTTAAAAAAAAGGGAATCCTGCCAACCTTCTTTTACGCGGCATCCATTTTGTTCATTCTGGGTATATCCTTCGTGCTTGACTCTAACGAGGCACTTGATACCGCCAGGGTGATGATCGGGCTGAACATTAATGATCTTGAACGTGTGTTAAAGGAAAACAAGCAGAAGACCAACACGATACAGCTTGAATCCGATGCCCAGGCTATTGCCAAATCCCATGCATTGGCATACATGATTTTCTTGAAGCCATCGATCATCGGAGATGCCCGGGAGTTGGAACGAATCCGTAAGTTGCTTGATGTTGATGAGCTCCATGTGACTGATAACCAGGGTATCATCGTCGGCAGTACGGTCAACAGCTACTTAGGTTATGATTTTGCCTCAGATCCCCAGTCAAAGGATTTTTTGCTTGGTATTTACTATAAGGATTTTGAACTTGCCCAAAAACCCATGCCGAAAGGGATTAATAAGGCCATGTTCCAGTATGCAGGGGTGGCGCGCATTGACCAGCCGGGTATCGTGCAGATCGGTTATAAGCCTGAGCGACTTGAAGAAGTAATGAAAACTGTCGATATCAGTAATATCACGAAGAATTGGAGGCTCGGGTCAAGCGGCCAGGTGCTCCTCGCTGATCTTGATGGCAGTATACTGAGTACATTCGACGGGAAGTTCGTCGGCAAAAATCTGACCTCCTATGGTTTCCGGGAGAATGCGTTCAACGGAGCAGACGGTGCATTTTTTGAGACGGTTAAGGGTCAGGATTACTATTTTGTCTATCAGGTCTATGAGAACGTCCTGATCATCGCGGTTCTGCCAGAAGAGGAGATCTTTGCAAACAGAAATAACTCGTTTACTGTGCTTGCCCTCGTGGGATTATGTATGATTGTTCTATCGAGCATTATGTATTTGCGGCGAAAAAGCAGCACTTGAAGTGGCCCCCATGAAAATACCACTGCAGAGCCATGGAATAGAAGTAATTTGTTTTAGAAGAACTTCGGCTTAACTCAGCGCTTTGGCTATTGCTTTGGCGAAAGAGGGGCCGTCAAACGATTCGGGAATGATATCGACCTTGACGCCAAGTTTCTTTAAAGCATTGGCTGTTGTGGTACCAATAGCGGCAATCAGCACTCCGGCAGGGAGGGCGGTTGAAGACATAGCCTCAAAAAAATTGATGGCGGTGGACGGGCTGGTAAATGAGAGGCAGGAGAGCTCGCCTTGCTCGAGCAGTGACTTTATTTTCGAACTCTCTTCAAGCGAAGGGGGGAGGTTTTCGTAAACGGTCAGTTCAACGCAAGTCCCTTCCCGTTTTTCAATCACTTCGGGTATGATGCCGAGGGAGAGGCTTCCTCTGATAAACAGGAAGGTATGGCCAGCAATGGTATCGCTGTCGATCTCCTCCATGAGCGTGACGGCATCAGCAATTTTCGGTATTGGTTCTGTTGTTACGCCGTGTGCCGCAAGATCAGAAGAGGTTGTTTTTCCGACAGCCCAAACCTTGAGCTTTTGCAGGTTTTTCAGCTCATCAGGGCTCTCTTGCAGCAGTCTCTCCATAAAAAAAGTGACGCTGTTGGGACTGGTGAAAAAGAGACCGTCAAAAAAGCTGAGGTCGGGGACCTTCCAGCCGGAGACCGGTCTGATCTCGATTGTCGGAAAAACAATCGAATTCAGACCGTACTCTTCCAGTTGTTGTACAAATGACGCTGCCTGATCTTTCGGACGGGTAACAAGAACAGTTTTCATCAGCGGGTTTTGCGGATTTGTGACAGAATTGCGTCTGCGCCCTGTTTCAGCAGTTCTTCGCCAAGTGCGATACCAACTTCTTCAGCCTGTTCGGGTGACGTCACCCCTGTTTTCGTGATTTCGTTATGCAATCCAATTTTGCCATCAACCGAGCCGACATAAGCAAGCAGCTTCAGTGTGCCATTTTTGAACGAAGCATAAGCGCCGATAGGGATCTGGCAACCGCCCTGCAGATGACGGAGCAGTGCGCGCTCAGCGCGGCAGCAATATTCCGTTGTTGAGTGATTGAGGATTCTGACAATCTCTCTGGTCTGCTCATCGTCAACACGGGTCTCAATACCGAGAGCACCCTGACCGACAGCAGGAAGCATCACTTCATGCGGCAGGATTTCGGAAATGCGATCGCTGAAATTGAGACGGAAAACACCTGCGTAGGCAAGCATCATGGCATCAAATTCGCCCTCGTCAAACTTCTGGAAACGGGTGTTGAGGTTGCCTCTGATATCCTGTATCTGCAAGTCAGGGCGCAGGCTCAACAACTGCGACATGCGGCGCAGGCTGCTTGTTGCCATTTTGGCATTTGGTGGCAGATCGGTCAGCTTGATGCCGTTCTTTGAAATAATGACATCCCTCGTATCCTCACGTTCGGTGAAGGAGGTGATAAGAAGCCCATCAGGAGTGCTTGTCGGCACATCTTTCAAACTGTGAACCGCCAAATCGATCTCTTTGGTGATCAGATGTTTTTCAATATCCTTGGTAAAGAGCCCCATATCCCCAATTTTTGAAAGGGGAGAGTCGAGAATCTTGTCACCGGTTGTTTTAACCAGTTTGAGCGTGATATCAAGTTCAGGAAAATGCCGGGAAAGTTCCGCCTTGGTAAATTCTGCCTGCCACAAAGCGAGCGGGCTGGACCTGGTACCGATGATGAGCTGTTTTTTCAAAGCGATTACGGATTTTTATTTAGCGTGACTGATTTGGTTCTTCAAGATCGAAAACATTGCGCACAAGATCGACTCTGCTCGGCATTGAGTCATTTGTATCCACTGGTGCCTTGAGCATTTTTATGGGGTGGTGAAGGATTTTTTTCAGGATCCGGTCAGTAAGGTGCTCCATTCTCAGGAGTTCCTCTTCGCTGACTTTGTAGCGGTACCGTTCAAGCTCTTTTTCCTTGATCTCAATGAACTTCGACTGAAGATCCACAATGGTTGGCCTCACTTTCAGTGTATTGATCCATTGACCGAAACCGATAAGTTCCTCTTCAATGATGGCCTGGACTTTTGGAAGTTCACGGCTTCTTTTTTCAAGGTTTTTGTCGATGATATGCTTGAGTGCATCAATATCCTTGAGGAACATATTCTGAAGCTTGCCAATATCAGGGTCGACATTTCTCGGCAGCCCGAGATCAAGAATAATAACCGGTTTCAGCCGGCGTTTGAGCATGCTCTGGTGCATGTCAGCTTCGCTGAGAACATACTCCTTGGTGCTGACAGCCGTTATGATAATATCGAACTCGTGCAGATGTTCCTTGAACGATTCAAATGGCAAGACTTTGTTGGTACCGAGCTCATCAGCCAGAGTTTGAGCTTTTGCGAGCGTCCGGTTTGTAATAACAATGTTGCGGGCATTTTTCTGAAAGATATGTTTCGCCGCCAGTTCGCCGGTTTCACCTGCACCAACAAGCAGCACCTTCTTCATCGAAAGGTTGGAAAAAATCTTCTGGGCAAGCTCAACGGCCGCATAGCTTACCGAAACAGCGCCCTCCATGATCTTGGTCTTTGTTTTGACCTTTTTGGCTACACTGAATGCCGTATGACAGAGACGGGTGATGAGAATGCCTGCGCTCTGTGCTTCAGCCGCAATACGGTAGGCATTTTTGACCTGTCCAAGAATCTGACCCTCACCAAGCACCAGTGAATCAATAGCGCTTGCAACCTCAAAAATATGACGTGCCGTGCCGCAGTAAAAGCGGCTGAAAAAGTGTTCAGGACGAACCTCCTTGCGCGCATCCTTGAAGGCGATAAGATACTCCTTGAGATACTCTCCAGTCACCTCATGCATTGCAGGAACAACATACAGCTCGGTGCGATTACAGGTTGAGATGACCATGGCTTCGTGGGCAAGTCCGCTGGAGATAAGGCCGGTAATGAACTCCTTGTTTTGAACTTCTGAAAGGGAGATTCTTTCGCGGATTTCAATAGGTGCGGTCTTGTGATTGACACCAACTGAAATGATGTTCATGGCAGGGTTGTTTAAGTGAGCTGATGACGTACAATTCGATGAAAATGCTGCGTCTGGAACAAATCAATTATCGCTAAATATATTCTAAATGCCTGTATTTTCAAAGAACCTGATATTTAAAAGGTCAGTCCATGGAATGTTGGTGAGAAAAAAGTCATCAACACGATCAGGATGGTGACGAAGACAAAGAGAAAGATGAAGAGGTAAGCCATGTGTTTGATATCCCAGCCGATGATTGGCTTGACAAAGATACCTGTGCCATAGAGAAGCCAAATGACGACCAGAGTGACAAGCTTTGGTTCGAGGAGGTTGATGGTCTGACTGTAAGCCTTCTGTTCAATCATTCCGGCAAAAAGGGTAATCGAAAGAAACAGAAATCCGAACGCGACTGCGTGCATGGTGAGTTTTTCAAGCACCTCAAGGTTTGGCAGGCGCTGAAAAAGCAACTCAAAACGGTTTTGCTCTATCTGGCGGAAAAGCAGAAGGTAGAGGATGCTGTACAGTCCGGCAATTGCGATGGCACTGAAGCCGAAAATGGCCGCAATCAGGTGTACCCCGATACCGATACCGCTGACTGGCGTTCCTGCAGTTGAAATTTGTGTTGTCAGTATCGAGGAGATAAGCTGCGCACCAGCGGCAAAAGAGATAACAAAAAATCCAGTCTTGTCACTTTTGGTTGTAAACTCTATGAAAAGATAGGTAATGGTCAGGGTGAGGCCTACCATGGTCATCAGGTTCACCGTCGAATAGTTGATTTTGTATCCTTCAATCGAGGTAAGAAGCCCGAGGTAGACCACATGAGTGAAGACCGTCAATGCCAGAAGAGGTTGCTTGTATTTTTGGGCAAACTGGCGATCGCGAAAAAAATCGGCGCCATATAAAAATGTTGTGACCAGGTAAAAGATTGAAACGATCTGGTTGAGGGCAAGCAGCGGTAGATTATCGAGTAATATATTGTTCATGGTGTGCTTTGGGATGTGAATGTCATGAAGCCGGTTGCCTCTTGGACAGTATGCTTGTGCACAAACGAGCACGCGCAAACCTGAGACCGGACAAAGATTGTGGCCGTTATTACAAAGAAAAAATGTATATTCCGCCCGATACGAAGTACAAATATACTTATTTACAAGGATAAAAAGATGAGTTTGACAAAGAATATCAGAAATATTGCCATTATCGCCCACGTTGATCATGGAAAAACAACGCTTGTTGATTCCATTTTTCAGAAAACAGGTGCCTTCAGGGACAATCAGCAGGTAAACGTACGTGTACTTGACTCAAATCCCCAGGAAAGAGAGCGGGGTATTACTATTTTTTCAAAAAACGCAGCAGCAGTATATAACGATCACAAGATCAATATAGTTGACACTCCCGGTCATGCCGATTTTGGTGGCGAGGTTGAGCGAATTTTGCAGATGGTTGATGGTGTACTGCTTCTCGTGGACGCTTTTGAAGGGCCGATGCCGCAGACCAAGTTTGTGTTGCGCAAAGCCCTTGAACTGCACCTGAAACCTATTGTGGTCATCAACAAAATTGATCGCCCGCAGTCTGACCCTGTCAAGGTGCACGATCAGGTTATTGATCTCTTTATTGCCCTCGGCGCCGAGGAGCATCAGCTTGATTTCCCCTATATTTTTACATCCGCCAAACATGGTATTGCCAAATACAGCATGGATGACGCGGATGGTGATATGAGCCTTCTGCTCGACATGATCATCAAGGAGATTCCAGCTCCGGTGGCCCATGACGACGGAGGTTTCCAGATGCTGGTCACCACGCTCGACTACAGCGACTATATCGGCAAAATCGCCATCGGTCGCATTCATCGCGGCAAGGTGAGCCCCGGCAGCCAGCTTGCTGTTGTAGGCCCTGATGGTGTGCTTGGCAGGGGAACGGTTACAAAAGTTTTTCTGTTCGACAAGGTTCAGAAAGTTGAAGCCAAAGAGGCGACCTCAGGAGACATTATCGCAATCGCCGGTATACCTGACGCCACGGTCGGCATGACCCTTGCATCGGTTGAAGAGCCGGAATGTCTTGATTCCTTCGATATCAGCAAACCAACGCTCTCCATGCTCTTTTCGGTCAACGACTCACCCTTTGCAGGACTTGAGGGCAAAGAGGTCACCAGCCGCAAAATCCGTGAGCGCCTGATGAAAGAGAAGATGACCAACGTTGCACTCAACGTCGAGGAGACGGAGAGCCCCGATACCTTCCGCGTTTCAGGCAGAGGAGAGCTCCATCTCTCAGTGCTTATCGAGACCATGCGGCGCGAGGGCTATGAAATTGCCATTGCAAGACCGGAGGTGATCATGCACCGTGACGAAGAGGGCACACTGCTTGAGCCTATCGAGCACGTCATGATTGACATTCCTGAAGAGTACACCGGCGTCATCATCGAAAAAATGGGTCGCAGAAAGGCCGAAATGACCAATATGGGCACGCTTCGCGGCGGCATGGTCAGGGTTGAATTTGAAATTCCTACCAGAGGCCTGATCGGTTACAACCTTGAGTTCACCACCGATACCAAAGGCGAGGGCATTATGTCGCACGTCTTTCATAATTACCAGCCATTCAAAGGCAAACTGCCTTCACGCGAGAGCGGCGCACTTGTAGTCTCTGAGGCAGGAATCTGTGTTGCCTACGCATTGAGCGCCCTTGAAGACCGTGGCACCTTCTTTGTATCGCCAAACACCAAGGTTTATGGTGGCATGATTGTCGGCGAATCAACAAGAGGGCTCGACATCACCCTCAACGTCTGCAAAACGAAAAAGCTGAGCAACATGCGCTCTTCCGGCACCGATGAATCGCTTCGCCTCACCCCTCCGAAAATCCTTTCGCTCGAGCAGGCACTTGAATTCATCAACGACGATGAGCTTCTGGAAGTAACACCCCAGAGCATCCGGCTCAGAAAGAAAATTCTTGATGTCAACCTTCGTGCAAAAGCCACCAAAAAGGCCAACGCTTAGTTTTTGCCAGGAAAATCATGTTCAGTTCTCTCCGTGCGCTTCGATGCAGCGCCCGGAAGGCTGATTCCTTCCCGATCATCTTTCCCTCTTCCGCTGATTCGATTCTATTAGTTTCGCCCTGTACCGTCGTGAGCTTTCAAAATTGAATTGAAGATCCGTCTCGATTCCGTGAGTATTTGGTCATAACACCGAGCACCTTGGTCTGCATGTTCAGGAAAAATCAAACTCATAAATTGCACTGGTGTGGCCGCCAAATTTCCGTTTAAAACCCTTGCGGCTGGCAATCATATCCATTAACTCAACGTTGATGGAGCCTTTTCTCAGGTGTAATTTTTTTTCGAGGTACTTGAAGGAGACCGAGACCTCGGAAGGAATTGGTCCTGGCTCTACAGGCCACCATTTGACCAAAGCAACCGTTACATCATCAAGATCCGATTTGACTTGTATTGCTTCAAGAAATTTGATGAAACAAAACACAAAAGAAAAACCACTTATAACGATATACCAGTTTGGCAAGGGATACGATACCGAAAAGAGCCAGTCAAAGGCGCTTACAAACGACGCAGGATTAATGTTTGTTGCAACAAGGTGAATGCAATAAACGATAGCCATACAGAGAGATAGTATTATTATTGTACGCCAAATCCGATTGTGGCGTATTTTTTCTATTTTGGTAGTCATTTTTATTTGATTTTTAATCGAAGAGTAGATTGCTGTTACGGTGTTTTTGCGAGTAATGGTATCGGGTATGATAAATTCTTTTACCGAGCAGTCATGTCGGTGAGGTTGACACTTATGGTGACGAGTTGATTCATTATGCTGATGAGTTGGCTCTTTGTGATCAAGAGTAACATAACTCGGAAAAAGACTGTCCAATACCGCTTTTATCACGAAAGCTCTTGCGGCCTCAAAAGTTATTCTCTGTTTCAGTGATATAATATATCTGCTTGAAAACAATAACTGCGTCGTCATCAAGTTAAAATATGTGGCAATATTCTTCATGACAATAACCTTGATGCAAGGGTTCTGTTTAAAATTCAGTTTTACTACACGCACTAAGCATTGATAAACATATATTTAAAAATCCGTTACCGTTTTTGTTGTAAAGCAGACTGCGTGGTGTTGAGCGGAACGCCGCATCCCCATCACCTGCATAAATGGAACAGGTATGAACCTTTTGTTGTAACTCAATATGATCAATTAACAAAGTATAGAGGCTTTTGAGAATAAGGATTTTGAGCGTCACTGCAGGATCAAAACGCTCTGCAGAGGCATTCGAAAGCTTTGAATGATCAAAAGCAGCGTCAAGAATCGGAGAAAAAAGTTGCAAGGAAACAACCCCTTCCATTGTGCCGAGTGGATGGTTCTGACTGTTTTGTTTTTTTTGTGTAAAACAATAGTAAAACACGTGTAGTGTATTAGCGCTTATTATAGTAAAGGGTAATATGGCGACAACCTTCAAAAAGATACAAAATATTAGCACCACTTTACGATGTCAACGTTATCCTCTTTTTGAAAGATTATTAATTCACTCTCTTCACAATACGCGAGATCATTTGTTCCGATCACAAGGTGTGAGCGCAGAAGTGCAAATCGGTTACAAACTGCCCAAGGTTAGAGTGACTTCAGTGGGTTGGGTGGAGTGCAAGCTTTTAGCTATGTATTGCACTATTTCTTTCTCCTCAATGGTTTCAAGTTCTTGCCAGACCTTATCATTCAACCACTCTGGCAACTGCATCAGCCAGTCGATGACATTGAATAGATTGATAACACGCTGTTTATCCCAATACCTGTCATACTATATGCGTAATAAAAGGAGTTTTGCGTTATATCGTTCCTGATCCTCTGCTCTGGTTTTTTGGTCAAAATGTGTGCTGCCGTAATCCATCCAAAGGCGTTATCCGACGCCAGCAGCTCATCAAGTGTGTCTTCGTAATCAGTCAGTTTGGCAACCGGAAACTCCAGCGTATGGCGGCATCCCAGTACAGAAAAACCATAAGAGGTCGGTTTCTACCCCTTGTGCTCATCGGCCAGCACCGCCAAACTTGCTACGGGCCTTTTGTTGAGTCTCCTCAATGGGTTTAAGTATATTCACGGTGGATCTTAAAACAAAATAGCTCAAGTGCCCAGCGTCCCGGGTGCATCATTCCTGAACTTCTGAAAAAAAGAGGTTGCTGAGCCTCCACCGATCAACAGGGTGGGTGGGGAAATTTGTATCTTTCGGCCAGTCACAAGAGCTTTTGCCCCAGACAAACAACTGCACCCAACCATACAGAAAGCACCAATACAGTATAATGCCCCTCAAAAAATCCGATCTCTACTCCTCCCTCTGGGCCTCCTGCGATGAATTACGCGGCGGGATGGATGCCAGCCAATACAAGGACTATGTCCTCTTTATGCTCTTCATCAAGTATATCACCGACAAATACGGCGACAGCGACCACTTTGCACCGCCGGTCATCATTCCGAAAGGGTCGAGCTTCAGGGACATGATCGCTCTCAAGGGCAAGAGCGACATCGGCGACAAAATCAATACGCAAATCATTGCCCCGCTGGTTGAAGCCAATGCACGGCTGTCGAAAAGCGATTTCCCCGACTTCAACGACCCCAACAAGCTCGGCGAAGGGAAGGATATGGTGGAGAAGCTCTCCAACCTGGTGAGCATCTTTCAAAAGCCGGAACTCGACTTCTCGCAGAACCGCGCAGAGCATGACGACATCCTCGGTGATGCCTACGAGTATCTGATGCGTCATTTCGCCACCGAATCGGGCAAATCGAAGGGGCAGTTTTACACCCCCTCCGAGGTGAGCCGCATTATCGCCAAAGTCATCGGCATTTCGCCTGCCAACACCAGGGCATCAACTACCGCCCACGACCCCACGTCCGGTTCCGGATCGCTCTTGCTGAAGGTGGCCGCCGAGGCAGGCAAGCACATCACCCTCGAAGGTCAGGAGAAGGATGTCACCACCGCCGGTCTTGCCCGCATGAACATGATTCTGCACGACTTTCCGACGGCCAACATCCTCTCGGGCAACACCCTGGCCTCGCCTAAATTCAAAGATGGCGAGCAGTTGCGCACCTACGACTACGTTGTCGCCAATCCCCCTTTTTCCGACAAGTCATGGAGCACCGGCCTTACCCCTTCCAACGATCCCTACCAGCGCTTCTCCTGGGGTGAGCCGCCCGCCAAACAGGGCGACTACGCCTACCTGCTGCACATCATCCGCAGCATGAAGAGCAGCGGCAAAGGCGCCTGTATTCTGCCGCACGGCGTGCTCTTTCGGGGCAACGCCGAGGCGGTCATTCGTGAGCAGCTTGTCCGCTCCGGCATTCTCAAGGGAATCATCGGCCTGCCAGCCAACCTTTTCTACGGCACCGGCATCCCTGCCTGTATTCTGGTGCTCGACAAGGAGAACGCCACCGCCCGCCGGGGAATTTTCATGATCGACGCCAGCAAAGGCTTTATCAAGGATGGTAACAAGAACCGCCTGCGCGAGCAAGACATACACCGCATCGTCGATACCTTTGCCCGGCAGGCCGACACTCCGCACTACGCCCGCATGGTGCCGTTCGCAGAGATTGCCGACCCGAAAAATGACTTCAACCTCAACCTTCCACGCTACATCGACAGCGCCGAACCGGAAGACCTGCAGGATATCAACGGCCACCTGAACGGCGGCATCCCAGAGCGTGACATCGACGCTCTGGCCGACTACTGGCAGCTTCTCCCCGGAGTGCGTACCACACTCTTTGAGCCACTGCGCCCCGGCTACGCCCGCCTCAGGTTGCCCCTGCCGGAGGTCAAGCCAGCCATCTTCAGCCACTCGGAGTTTACCGCCTTCAATGAGGATGCCACCGGGCGCTTCAACCAGTGGCGCGAGGTCACCGTGCCACAACTCACCAGTTTCACCCGGGAAGGCCATCCCAAAACCCTGATCGAGAGCATTTCAGAGGCGCTGCTCAACACCTTCAAGCCCGCCCCGCTCATCGACGCCTACGATATCTACCAGCACCTGATGGACTACTGGGCTGAAACCATGCAGGACGACTGCTATCTGATCGCTCTCGATTGCTGGGTCGCAAAACCGGCACGCATCATCGAAACCGACAAAAAAGGCAGAAGCCGGGACAAAGGGTGGGTCTGTGATCTGCTCCCAAAATCGCTTCTTGTTGCCCGTTACTTCGCCACAGAGCAGGCAGCCATTGAGGCAAAGCAGGCTGAACTGGAAGCCGCCACTGCCAGCCTCACCGAACTGGAAGAGGAGCACGGAGGAGAGGAGGGCTGTCTCGGTGCCCTCGAAAAGATTGCCAAGGTTGAGGTCAATGAGCGTCTCAAGGAGATCAAGGGTGACAGGGAGGACAGGGAGGAGTTCGCCATACTTAAAAGCTGGCTCGTACTCGCCGGGAGAGAGAGCCTCCTCAAACGTGCCATAAAGGAGCTGGAGGCTTCGCTCGACACACTGACCTACCAGCACTACCCCAAACTCACCGAGGCCGAAATCAAGCGGCTGGTAGTAGACGACAAGTGGATGGCAAGCCTTTCAACCGTTGTGCAGGGAGAACTCGACCGCGTATCGCAAACCCTCACCGGTCGCATCCGCCAACTGGCCGAACGCTACGACACACCACTGCCGCAGCTTGTCGAAGAGGTGGATGCGCTTGCCGCAAAAGTGGATGGACACTTGAGAACGATGGGGGTACAATGATGTGTTCGCCTGTCATCCCGAACGCAGTGAGAAATGACACGGGTATAATGTTTGGAATGCTTACCCTCTGACGGCGGAGTCATGGATGTGATGATGGGGCATTGTCAGTGCCCCAAATTTTCGAGTGCAGTTACCCAGGTATTGAATAACGGACAAGCTTCTCGCATCTTCGGGATACCGATTGCCTTGGCAATTGCAATGCCGGTTGAAGTTTTTTTGAACCGATTCGAGAGTTTCCCCACTCTTTTAGATGGAGTTGTTGTGGCATGATCGTTAATCTTCTCAGGTTCTCCGCACTCATCGAGAATCTCCTCGATGTTTCTTTGTTGCACTCCTAACTTTTCGGCGAGCAAAGCTGGGTCACTGAAGTAGAGTGCCTCAAGCTCATACATGGATACGTATGGAATAAAACGCAAGTCAGAATGATGGTTTGGAAACAGTTTTTTGACTTCATCATGAGTCGCCTGGTTCATGATTTGAGCTTTGCGAGTATGCTCAGCTTGTTTTTTTGACTCCGAATATCCCGGCCAATCACTCCGTATACCGTAATAATCAACCAGCATCGTCACACAAGTATCTTGTCTTTGCTTGAGATGTTTTTCGATATCGTTTTTGGCACGTGCAAATTTCACATCTCCACCTTTTTCTCCGGGCTTATCCAAAATAATGGGAGTAAGATATACCCCTCGTTGCGCCAGATACGGTGTAAGTAACTGCTTTACAAATTGCTGTTCTGTTGGCCCCTCTACCAGAACAACCACCTCGGCATACTTATTCATAGCTCGTACCTCCCTGGATGACATTCTTCGTCCAGAGTTCTCCGACCGAATAAGTATTCAGCCATTCATTGAAATCTTCATGATGTAATCGTTCAAAAGTGGATTGCCCCCCTTTGCGATTCGCCACAATAATATCCTCGATGGAAAACTGATCAAGCAACAGAGGAGATTGCGTGGCAATAATAATTTGAGTCCGTTTGGCTGCATCCAGAACAAGCTCACCAAGAATCCTGATCGCTTCGGGATGCAAGCCAAGTTCCGGTTCATCAATTACTATGGTGGATGGTGGAAAAGGCTGAAGAAGTGCCGTCGCAAGGCAGATGAACCTTATGGAACCATCGGAGAGGTGATAGGGCTGCATCGGAAAATCGGAACCTTTTTGCCCCCAACTGAGCTTGACTTTTTCAGTCTCACCCATTTTGAGCACATCAAGGCGAAAATCGTCAAAAAACGGGATGACAAGCTGAACTGCATTAACAATTTCCTGATAATAAGAATGGAACAACTCCTCATTTTTTAATCGCAGCAGAAACGGTGCAATATTGCTGCCATTGCTCCTCAGAAGATTATTGTCTTCGACAATTTCAGATCGGCGCATAGGAGCCGTTGAACTGCTATCATGAAAGTGGTACACCATCCAGTGAGCAATGGACTCATAGACAAAATGGCCGATCCCATTGAAATTATTAACAGCAGATTTTTCATTTCTCTCGTCATATAACCCGCTTTCCAGTGATGGGCTTCCATAAGAACACCAGTTGGTAGTCGCATCTTTTCGTTCTTCACTGACAAGAAATGTCTCTCCCACGGTAGGGCTCAATTCAAAACGATAGAAATTCGTTCCTGCTCTATGCTCACTGTGTGACTCAAATTCACACTCGACAGTTATTGCTGAAGTGTTCTTGGGGCCGTTGTGCAGAAAATTGTCCGCACCGCCATTTTCAAGAATAAACTTCTGCATCCCCTTGCGCGTCATCGCCATAAGTAACTGAAAGAGCTGGACGAAATTACTTTTTCCGGAGCCATTAGCTCCAACAATGATGTTGAGATCCCTGAGTTCCAATTCTTTTAACTCACGAATCGATTTGAACCCGTTGATGCTTATTTTCTCGATAGCTCCTTTCATGACAAGCCCTCCTCGTTCCACATACGTTTCATAAACTCTTCCTCAATCTGATAGGGGTTCAAATCTACATACGCATCAAAGAGCACTCGACCCGATACGATCAAGCTCATATTTAGAAGTAGTTTAAGAGATATTAGCGAGAATTTGAAATCTCAAAAAAGCCTTTGTGTGATGAGACAAAATAGCATTCTCTTGTACATTGTACAGAGCTTTGATCTGAATGAAAAGCATTTTTCATCTCTTTGTACACCGACGCAAACATCAAGAGGCTGGTAGTAGACGACAAGTGGATGGCAAGCCTTTCAACCGTTGTGCAGGGAGAACTCGACCGCGTATCGCAAACCCTCACCGGTCGCATCCGCCAACTGGCCGAACGCTACGAC
>CAIQGA010000154.1 GCA_903871235.1 uncultured Chlorobiaceae bacterium | reverse complement strand
CATCACCCGTTCACGAGACACACTCTCCAAATCGGGAAAGGCCTCCTTATCGAGTACCGTCATTAACCGGTGAAAAGCATCACTCTTCCCCTGATGAGGAGTCGCCGAAAGCAACAGCACATAAGGCGCAGCCTCAGCCAGCCCTTGACCAAGCCTGTGACGGGCAACCTGATCCGTACTGCCGCCAAGGCGGTGAGCTTCATCGACAATGACCAGATCCCATCCAGCAGTTATCAGCTCTTCATAGCGGCTGCGGTTATACTCTCCCACTCGTTCCGCCGACCAGCCCCGCCGTTTCTCCATTGGTTTCACCGAATCCAGAGAGACAATAACCTGATCGAACATTGACCACGGTGAATTGCCGCTCTCCGATCCGGGAGCCAAACGCTGGAGCGTTCCGATATCATCACCAAGCACCAGTCGAAACTGCTCGTTGAAATGAGTCTGCATTTCCGCGACCCACTGAGTCGCCAAACCTTTGGGAGCAACCACCAGTGTACGACGCACCAATCCGCGAAGTTTAAGCTCGCGCATGATAAGGCCTGCTTCAATGGTTTTGCCAAGGCCAACCTCATCGGCCAGCAAATATCGAACCCGGTCACCGGAAACCGCTCGTGACAAAGCATGAATTTGATGAGGAAGCGGAATCACGTTTGACTCCATTGGAGCCAGCAGCACATGGCCATCAAAAGCGTTACTTCCTCCTTCCAAAACTTCCGCCACCTTTGCTGCTGCCGCAATATATCCGATCCGGTGAGCCTCAATCTCAGGACGCAGGGAAAGGTTCAGTGGCTGCAATGCAGAACGGGAAACACGCACAACCGCGTCCTGATTCGGCAACCAGACCCGGCAAACCGTCTGACCCCACAAGGTCTGCTCCTCGATGACCTTGCAAGCACTTTTGTGGATGGTGCTGTATTGCCAGGTTTTATCCATGGTTATGTTCAACTTATTCCATTGATTCTTGTGTCGATCAGTTCCTTCAATGCCACAAAATCTGCTGGCTGAACACTTGAATTTTTCTGCAATAAATCTCAAACAACCTCATTTAATTTTTCTCGCCCATTTAAGCTTGTATTATCAGTTGTAAGTACCTTAAAGCATCCAGAATTAATCAGTTGCGAGAGCACTTTTTTCCCTTGAATCAAATCCAACCATTCTCCTGTACCCATGGTAAGTTGATCGAGGCCTCCTGTCATTCTTGAAAGAAAATCATGAAAACGACGTTCAACCTCTTCTGGAGAAACTTTCTGATCAACGCTTGTACGGTGCTGATCGAATTCGTTGGCGCTCTTTAGTTTTTGAAGTGCTGCATCTTTTGAAGAAAACTCGTCAAGACTAGAAAATTTCTTAATCCAATTTCTTTTCAACTCTTCTCTAATTGACGTCACAACGTAATTTGCCACGTCTAAGAAAAGGCGGTCAGTGGAAAATTGCAGGACTTTTCTTTCTAAATCGAGCAGACTAACTTGACAAAACTTTGACTGGAAGAGATAAGTTGGGTCTAAAAAATAATTTTCTATCTCTCGTCTGCGCCAGACTAATAAGTTATGTGTGGCATTGTCAGGAAAATTTCTCCAACATCGGTTTATGAAATCATTTTCGTGGTGATCACGATCAATCAGAAAATAATAAGTTGGATGATAGATAAACAAAGCCTCTGCAACGCTTTTTACAGAAAAAGAAGGCCCAAGTGGCTCGATACGTATGGAACTGTCAAACAGTTCATCAAGAACCTTTGGATCAACAGCGTCTCTATCTTTCCCTTCAACAAAAAGAACATGCTGCCCTTGAATGCGAACTTCTTCAGGGCGAATTCCTTTTTTTACGCTGATCATTTATCACTCTCCAGATTGTTCAACAGGAGAATACGTCGATCTTCATTGACTGAGTCCATAATATCTTCCGAATGGGTCGCCATTATATATTGGTTTTGTGGTGCCAAGCTCACAAGTTTTTTTACAAAACCACGATGCCATTGAGAATTAAGGTGAAGTTCCGGCTCATCAATAAATACTACCAATGGATTGTTTTTGGTGTGATACCAGATCAGAAACAGTGTTGAGATAATTTCCTTCTGTCCGGAACTCAAACCATCAAACGTAAATGATTCTCCTCCATTTATAGGGTTAACCCGAAAATCGACAGTGTTATCTGATGATGGGCGGAGCTTGCTGATAGTTCCACTGGCATAAAACTGTACTAGTTCGTTTAGTTTTAGAATTGTATCATCTGGTTCCTGATTTTCCGCTAACTCAAAAAGATTCGCATTACCCATCAAAGAACGCAGAATTCTTAGCTTGAAAGCACTCATAGGTAACTCATAGCGAGCGCCAAATGGTCTTCTTGGAATACGAGCACGCTCAACCATCATACCAAGCTCTGGATTTCCCTCCTGTACCTTTCGATAACTATGGAACAATAGAAAATTATTCTCAACCACCGGGTTTGGTGTAAAACCACAAATTGCTTTTATAAGATCATCAGCCCCACTCTCAGTGTCGAAAAGTTCATTTTCCAACATTTTCTCTGATAATGAATCGCCAGAAATTTTTACAAATCCATGACGGTCTATCCTGATCTGTATGGTGACAGAATCCTCACCTAAAACTATATCGCCGGAAATCTCGGAAAAATGAGAGCCTGCCTTAATAAGAAAATCAGGGACATCCACTATTGAATAGCGGTCACGCAATTTAAATCTTTCTTCCCGAAGTGTCAGCGCAAGAAGTAATATTGAACAACATTCAATAATAGATGTTTTGCCAAGGCCATTCTGACTACCCATAACAAGAATATCTGGATCGTCAGGCATTCTTGGTATAGGAAAATCCATTTCAAACGTATCAATACCCTTGTAATTTTGTATAAAAATACGTCTGATTTTTACAGGCACGTTTTGATTTTTTTTCACAATAGCCTCCATTAAATATAGCCGATTCTTGTTATTGCCTGATCGTACCACATGAGCAGTTTTGATTCTTCTTCGAGAACGTTATTTGAAATTTTTTCGGCGACGGCAATAATTGTTGCATAGTCGAGCTCTTGCCAGGATTTGTATTTCCACAAAGTATTTTTTATCAACGAGTTAAATCGGACAAGCTTTCAACAATTTCTGATTTATCGTCAGCACGTCAATACCGCCTCGCTGAAAGTCAGCATCGTTGGTCATCAGCTTCAACTGACGTTTCTTACAAATATCGACGAAAAGAGCATCGTTAAAGTCGGCCTGACCAGATGCAAAATCTGCCAACACGCTCTTGAGATCTAATTCATTCGGTGGAAGTGAGTGAGTTTGACAACAGTTCAAAATTTTCGAAGCAAACGTCTGCGCAGATATTGCTATTGGTATAAAATCCGTCGATTGCCGAAATTGTTTAAACGAAGAGTACTTGTTTTTAAAATGGCCGTCATATTCGATTCTACAATATCGGTTGAGATATTCACTCAACACCATCGGGTCAAGAACAGGCTGAGCCTGCGCGTTCATAAGTCGTAAAAACGCAGACGAATATTGGCGAACAAAATTCCTTTGGGGATTGCCTGGGGCAGGAAACAGATAAAGCCAAATATTGGAATCCACCAAAATTTCTTCCCCTTGTGTAAAGGAATACGATGCCAGGTCATAGGCTTTATTATTCATCCTCATTCTCCGCGTCCATCCAGGCAGCATCATACTGCTTCGGGTTTGCATAATACCTTTTAGCGTTGTCTACAACCCGTTTCAAGAGTTCCATGTCATCTCCGGAAAGCCCTTCAACTTTGAGTTTCGCCCGGATGTCATCTTCGCTGAAGGAACCGTACAACTGCCCGATTGCAACATTAAGGAAAAGGGAGATCAGCATACTCACCCGATCAAACGAAATCATGACATTTCTGCCCTCTTTGAAAAGAACTTCAATTTTATGAAAGACCTTCTGGCCATCTTCCACAGAGATACAAAGCGGGCTTCCTATCAGGTCAGCAACTTTTATTGTTATTGTTTTGTCCATAAAAAAACGTTTGCTTAAAAAATATCATCACTACTCAGCTCGGATTTCAGACAGTAACTACTTGTATCCTGAGTGTTTATTTCAATATTGACGCAAGTCCCCGGAAAATCATGCGCCATCTTGGTTGTCGATTCTCCATTAACTGAGAATTCGTAAGCTTTCAACTACAAGTTTTTCCGTAATGACGGGTCGGGTTGACCTTATTTCTTGGCATTCGGCCCTGTCTTTACTTCGGAAATAATTCTTGTTGAGCGCTTAGTACCCGAATCGGGAGACGATCTGCAGCTTACCTTGATTCATTCGAATAAAATCCTTAATCAGTTTAAGCCCAAGTCCTCCTGGTTGATTTCCTGTTTTCGTAGTATTCCCTTCGGACAGTGCCCACTCAATAGCCGCACAAGAACTCATTTTTTCCTGCCCGGTATACCTGCGGACATTTTCACGAATGCCCAAGCCAGCATCAGCAATGGTGAAATCCAGCCGATGTTTATGAGGAAAAAACTGCCCGCACACAAATATTCCAGACGTGGATTCAGAATGAATGGCCGCATTGAGAAAAAGCTCAAACAGACTCTGCCGAAAACGCTTGGTTAATGCCACAGACATCGAAGGAATTCCTCGTCCTCGCATATACGTGTCAAGGTAGTCATTAAACTGCTCCCCCGCATGGGGTTTAAAAATTTTAAATGGCAACGTTGTTTGATTGATATCACGCAACACCTCCATATTAAAAACTGTGAGAAACTCATTTCTCTTCAGAATTCTCTCGATTGCTGCGGGCACATTATGAATGGTAACATCATTCAACTCATCACGCAATTTGGCGATAACCACATACAATGGAGCGACCATATTCGCTTCAAAAAAAACACATTCCGTGAAGTCGAGCTCTGCATCAGCCAGCCACAACTTGCTTGCATCCTCTGCAAGATTTGCAATACTGCTGAAACCATTACAGTCGCTTCGTATGGTGTCTACATTCAATTTCATGGTTGATGTTCCTCATGATCTCCTATTCTGGTTATTGCCTGATCGTACCACATGAGTAGTTTTGGATCTTCTTCGAGTACGGTATTGGGGATTTTTTCGGCGACGGCAATAATTGTTGCATAGTCGCGATCCTGCCAGGCTTTTTTGAATCCTGCCCGGACGGCTTCGAGGCGGAAGACCTTGAGTTTTTTGGGGAACTGCCGGTATTCGCTGAACTCTTTGAGCAGGGCTTTCTCGCGCAATTTTTCGAGGTCACCGGCCTTGTTGGGGTCGGGGACATACCAACGGTCTGCCGCTTTGCGGCGTAGTTCAATGTTGAAAGTTTCAAGTTCAAGGCTTTCCGCAGGCAAAAGACCTTGTTGCTCGAACTCCTTTTCAATGATTGGTCGAAGTTCGGAGCTGCGGCGCATCCAGGAGACGATCTGGGCTGGTATTTTGCCTTTTTCGTCGAAAGAGAGAAAGTTCTGGTTCAGCAATTCGCGCAAATCGAGCTGGGCTTCATTTTTACTCCAGCCACCAAGCTGCTGCATGAATTGGGGATTGATATCCTGAAACGTCTGGGGTTTTTCTTTGATGAGCTGGCGAAGCCACTGGATGGCAGACGCCTCATCGGAAACAAACAATTCAACCTGCTGGAAGCAGGTTCCACTTATCATTTTTTTTCTGTCGTATTCAGCCACCTGGTCTGGCAGGAAGTACATGCCATCCCTCTCGCTGAAACGCTGTGATAGCCCAATCTGGAACTCAACACTTGAAATTGGAACAGGATAGCCTTTACGGACGTAATAGGCCACCATCTGGTCGAATAGAATACGAGGATCGCGTTCCGGAACAAACTGTAGAGCAGGCATCCTGCCTGCTTCTGCAACTCCTTTCCCCACATACCGGGTACCTGCACTTTTAACCACCGGCAAATATTGCAAATGTGTACGAACAAAATCCCAGACACCTTCTTCAGTCTGCACTTCTTTCAAGAAGCGCTCTTCAAAGCCTCCATTAGGTTTGTAGGCGGAGATAACGAGATCTTGCTTTACAGCGGTGGGCGTGGTGTATGCCTTAAAACTACCTTGTTTTTTATCGAGAGCAGAAACATTGGCTACCACAAAACCAGCATCTGTCAAAGCTGTTTGAATATGATTCCAAACAGCAGCCTTTGTGTTAGAAAACTCCACAGTCATCCAGCGGCCGGGTTTAAGAATTCGATAGGCTTCTGAAAATGCCTGAGTCATCAAAACTCTATACTCAGCAAGTCCTTTTCCTTGAACCGTGTTTTCTATTGCTTCTGTCTTAATATTCGTTGTCACCCCCAGCCAAGGCTCCCAAAGCGTATTTAATTCAGAATAATTGATATTTGAGCCAAATGGCGGATCAATAAACAAATAGTCTACTGATTCGCCCGAAGTTAAAGAAAATGAGGTTGTGCTTTTTGTTTCAATGAGAACGTTTGATGATTTCGCATCAAATGTAAAATCAAGTGAACGGAGTCGCGATTTCAGACTGTGAAATACTGAAACTTCCGGGTTCGTGCTCGACACATACAGCGTTCCCTTTGTCCCCGCATTTATAAAACCGCCTCCACCATTGAAGAAATAGGAAAACGCAATACTCGCCATTCTTGAAAGGGCTCGTTGGCTTGCCGTAAATAAAAACGGGAGTCTTGGACCTGCCTTCAATAAGCGATTCCAACACGCAGCTAAAATCCAAAGATTTCGCTTTGTATAAAAATGATGGACATGGGTGATACCGTGTGATGCTTTTGGTTGTCGAGTGTTAAAACCATCTGGCAATTCGGCACTCGGAAACCAATAAGGAATCTCGCTTCGATCAATCTTCTCAATCAGCTCCAAGTCAAAAGCATCAGGCGTTTTTTCATACCGTTTTTTGCCGACAGTGTAATTGATCAGCACAGGAACCTGCCTGGCTTGCCTCAGCGTTTCATTGATTGCCGGGTCAAACCTGGTGACCCATGCACGCTCCATGTTGCGTTTGGTCAAACTTACCAAGCAATGCGGGCAGGGAAATTCATCTTTTACTTTACCAGCATCCTTGTCAAGCGCCACTTCCCAAAAAACAACCTCCCCTGAGCAATTCGGACAGACAAACACATCCGACCAGACGGTATAGTTGATTTTGCCCAGTAGAGCAGGCTTCCAGCCTGCCTCATCAAATCTCCCACTTCTACAATACCACGAATAATCTTCTGCTTTATCACACAAGCCCTTTTTAACAGGATTGTACCAAATATAACTCAGTGTATTATGGAAATCCCTCTCATCTCTGATGACATGGTCATAGCTTTCATTTTGCCAGACAACTCCACTTCTCTGCATAACCTTATTGATCTGGTTTGCTGAAAAGCTCTTGATGCTGTGCATAATCTTGCTCAAATCTTCTGAATTACCATCTCCATCTTGTAATAGCTTGAAAAGCATGTGGACATGATCTGGCATTACTACAGCAGTAAACAACTTGATTTTAGAGCTATCCCAATATTTCAGGGAAGATAAAACTTCATCCTTGGCTTTTTCTGACAACTGAAGCCTGTTTAATGTATTAAATGTAACAAAGAGCATCGCTCCGGGGTACTGCCAGTGAGGCAAATTCCTATGAGTTATTTTAAACCCCTTGAGTTCGGCGTTTGTGTTTCCGGTCTGTTGTTGTTTGTAGATGGAATATGCAGGCTGGAAGCCTGCTCCACTTGTATGATAAGTTTCATACATCCACCCGCATTCATCTTCAACCTCTTTCAGAATGCGCTTTGCCTCCTTTTCAAAGGCTGCTACATCCACCGGAGTGTTGTAGTTGTAGGCAATGAAGGTGGCGGCTGGAGAGAGGTCGTTGAGTACCGCACGACGTGCTCCAAGACGGGAAAATGGCATCCAGGTTTTGTTGCCGTTCTCATCGGTTTCTTCCTGCAAAATGGTACCATCCGGCTGAACAAGAAATCCGAGTGACTCTACCACTTTACGGTCACCACAAAGCTGGGCCGCCACACCGGTCATCCCTGTTCCGCAGAAACCGTCAAACACAATGTCACCCGGCTCGGTGTAGTGGAGAATGTAGCGCATGATGGCCTTATGTGGCACCTTAGTGTGATAGGAGTGCGCGTTGTAAATGGGGTCGTTCTTGCCTTCGCTCACATCCGCAGCAAAGGGTTCACGGTGCCAAGTAAAGCCCTCTGGCCTCTCCGGCTTTTGTGCTTCCCATTCAGCAATAAAGTCGGCAATCCAGGGGTTCGGACAGGCCGTATAATATGGCGGATCACTCAGCTTCAGGATATCTTCGTCGCTGCCGATTGGAAACCCTTCAATCTTGCGAAATTCAGGATCGCGAAGCTTCTCTGCCAACAGTTCGGTGAAATATGCCCTCCGGGCTTCATCATCAGGAAAGATCTTGCCAAGGCATGTGACAGGAGTGGCATTCGACACCAGTTCCTCATCAAACAACCTGCCTGACCCCTCTTTGGAGGGAACCATTTTTGTTTTAAAAAAGCTTTGCTGCTTCATAATTTCTTTTCCAGAATCTTTCTTCCGGTATCTGTCAGCCGGTATTTTTGGGTTGGGCTCCTGGGCGAATCTGGCTGGGTCATCTCCACCCACCCTTCTGCCATTGCAGGATCAAGATAGCGTTCCCGGAAATTTGCCTGACCTTTCAGATTGAGCGCACGCTGCGCCGTGCTTCTCGAAAGCGGAGCATTCAGCAAGACTCTGAGTAACGCCGTCACTTCACCCGTCACTTCACCCGCCACTTCACCCGTCACATAGGCCTCATCATGGGCCTGAACGTGCTCTTCCTTTCGGTAACCTATTGCTTCTCTTTGGCGAACAGATTTCGGGTGAACCGGGAAACGCACAAGAAAGTAGCTGCGATCATCATCCGTCTGGAAAACAGGATCTGGCGAACCGTTTTGGGCAATCGCACGTTTGATTTTTCTGATGCCAGTGGAACGGCCCTCTGTCAGCTCAAGCTCTTTGAGGAATTCGCCAATACGTCTATTGCGGTAACGACGGCTGACCGCATTGCCTGCAGCAATATCGGCCATCGTGATTGATCGGTCTGGACCCGGGAAGCTGAGTATTACCAGCTCTTCGGGCGTAATGCGAACCTCGACCGGTTCACGAATTTCGTAGGAGCGATGATAAATAGCGTTGACCATGGCCTCTTCGATCGCAGCATAAGGGTAATTCCAGAGACGATCGGCTTTGGCTCGATCAGGGTGTTTGATGACCGTCTGCTTCAGGTAGTTGCGTTGGATATGGCTAAGTGCATCCCGAATTATACGGTGCAACGGGCCTTTGAACTCCTTCTCTTCAAAAACATCACCACCCGGGTCATCAGGAAAATAGACCACATCAATCTGGGTTACAGGAAAGAATTTTTCCGGATGTTCGTTGAACATCATCAGGCCGATGTTTTTGGGGAATGGTGCTTCACTGGGGCCACCTGCGATGTTCATTTGCCTGCCGATGGTCTCCATTGGCAGTTGGGCGACCTGCTCTGCAAGCTCACTGCCCACCTCGTGCAGAAATTCTTCAATCAATCGCAACGACAAATCGCCAAGCTTGGCCTGCTGGTTGTAACGGTCATCGAATGGTACGGTTGCCGTCAGGCTTACCAGCTCTTTCAAGTCGTCATTTCTGGCAACCACGGTACTCGATTGTTTGCGAATGTATTCGCGCCATTCGTTACCAGTTTCAGAAAGATTAACCTTGGCCCGGTAAGGGCGCGTCTCGCCCGCAGGAGCCCAGATCACCAGAATGGTTTGACCCTGCCAGGTAACGGGTACACTCCGAGGGTGGTAGGATGGTTGAATAGCGTTATGCCCCAGGCGCAGAATCTCTTTCTGAATAGCATCGAGCTGATTTGGGTTTAAGCCGACAGGTGGCAGTTGTGGCCGACCATTCTGTTCTTCGATACCGACCACGATGTAGCCCCCACCAAGATTGTGAAAGTCGTTGGCAAAAGCGCAGATCGTGTGGAGCACAGCCTGCGGATTCCAGCCTTTCTTGAATTCGAGCCTCTCCCACTCAACTGCCTGACCATGCAGAAGCGATTCAATGGAAATCGGTAATCCGAGAGTATCCATAATTAATTCTCCATGACGATTCGCACCTTGGCAGGGTCTTTGCCCTTGGTGAGTTGATCAATGTACTCCTCAAAGCGTCTTTTTATCTCACCCGGTGTGGCGGCTCCGCCATGAACCTGAAGCGCTTTTTCGAGATCTTTGGTTTTCACACTCACTTTCACCAGTCCTGACAGTACCTCTTTAAGGGCATGAACAAAATTGTTATCGAGTGGTTCAGGCAGTTCACCTGACTTGATAAACGATTCAAGCGGCTGGCGATCTTCACTCCTGAGCAGATCCATATTCGCCTGGGTAATCGGGTCTTTGAGATTACCAATAATTGTCGTGCTCCATCCAGCCACCATTGCGTCAAGCTCAGCATCCATCCTTTCAATCATTGATGCAGCTCCGATCATGATGGATTCATTGAGAAGTGGCCGAAACCCGCAGTGCGGGCAAACAGGAGTAGCATCAAGATTCCGTTCGGTCAAGGCAAAGCAGCTTTTGAGTCCGGCAAGCCGGTTTTGGAAGTCGCCAAGCTGCTGACGCGGCATAAGGTCAATAACCGAAAGCTTGTTCAGGGTTTGAATGCGGGAGTCGTTGAGCAGGGCTGCTTTACGCTTGTCGTCATTGACACCAAGACGGGCTTTGGTGTGCATAGCGATGTAGGCAACGATGTAATACTTTTTCAGTGTTCCAAATTCAAGGTTCAAAGTTACAGGGTCAAGGTTCAAAGTTTCGGGTTGAAGAGCGTCATTGATTTCCTTGCGCGTTTGTTGTACCCGTTTTACCCAGGAAGAGAATTGAGGAATATCACATTCCGTCCCAACAGAAACAGCGTCAACCGCTCTTTCAAGCCATGAAATGGTTGTACCATGCTCCGTAACGATGTCCTTGAGTTGCTGAATTTCATCAAGCGCCCTTAGAGCAGGTGCCTGGGATTCAATCTCCTGAACGCTGAACTTAAAATTCTTCAATTTGCCAGGCGACGAATACACTTGCAAGCTCTCAAAGAAACCCTGGGCACCGTCTATAATTGACTTTGAACTTTCCAACCTTCCAACCTTGAACCTTGAACCTT
>CAIQGA010000153.1 GCA_903871235.1 uncultured Chlorobiaceae bacterium | reverse complement strand
TTTCTGTTTTAGTGAATAGCCAAAAGGGGGATCAAGCAGAATGATTCGGAAGAAGCGTTATCCTTGTATTGAGGGTAATTTACGGGAGGGAGCGTTGTGGTCAACTCACGGGAGGACTTTCACCTTCAAGATTTTGCACATGCTGGGCGCACAAACAGGCCACTTGCAGTGGCCACGCTATCCATCCCCGCCCTGAAGGGCGAGGTTTTCCGCGAATTTTCGATAAAAATTCAGTGTCATCGGTAGCATCAAAAATACCGTCAAATTCATGATTCATTCGAAATAAGATTATTGGTTATGTATTCCAGCAGCTTTGATGCTGTGTGGCACTTGAGGAATCACACTGGAATTTCTTCCCTTTTGGCTTCTGCCTCATGAGTGAAGAATAAGAGGCCACCCGGGACAAAGGCCCCCAACACTGACAAATATTTCGTTGGACTAAAAATATCTCCGCTTTTTTCAGCACCTCAGACGGTTTTTGTCCTATAGCGATGTGTATACTCTACCTCAAGAGCAAAAGAGAGGCAAACCAACATCAAAAAAAGGAGGCTCACATCCGCCTTGCAAGCAGAATGGCAAGGTTCGTTGACAAATAGAGAGATAAGATACTTTGGTCGATCATTCAGATTAACCAGCAAACATTAGAGAGGAGCGTTTCTATGTTTTACAAAAATTTGTTGATATTTTCGGACAGCCGTATCGTAATTACAGTTTGTGATAACGATAATAATATAGTATTTTTTGATGAGTTGAGTGACATTGGCATTGATGAAATAAAACTCATTAGTTCCATCAGAAAAGCTATGGGTTTCATTCTTGGAATTCCTCCACAATCAATCTCTATTGAAAAAGGGCAAATAGAAAAACGAAAGTCTGAACTCAGCATTTCGCGAAATTTAGAAATGATCTTACCAAACAAAAACGAATTTACTGTTGGAGAAATCCGACTCCGTTTAAAAAATAGAGATAGAGTAAATGATCAATTATCCATAAGAGACATTGTTTCTATTCAAAATGAACATTGCCAATGGCAGGCAAATATAAAGTGTCCTGTCCCATCAAATCTTGATTTTGATTCCACACAAATAGATATAGACCAAGATGGATCTGTTGAAATACGTTGCTTTAAGTCTGGCAACTTTTGTGGCAGCGCCAAAGAATGCGCAGAAAATTTAGATGTCAAAAATGCTTTTGTTGATGTAGTACATCTGCTAACAGGAAGAGATACATCTCAATCAAACACTGCGCATAAATACTATAACGATGGCAGTGGGCATAGTACTATATTTTATAGTGGTAAACCCTCCGTTGAAGAATCCGATGGAGTAACTCAATGTGATGATAGGTCGGTATCGGATGAATCGGCGCAATCTGAAGATGTTGCTTACATGTACAAAATATTTCAAACTTTTTGTTTGCGAGGTGAGTTCAATGATGAGATGCTTCAAGCCTATTTGAAGGTGTTGGAAGCGTATTCGATAAGCAACCCATCCGCTACAATGCAAGAGTATCTTGCACTTACCAAACAGACTGCAAAGGAAGCATTAGAGTGTGAGAATGTAGACTTCCTGGATGTTATAATACCAGAGAAATCAATCATGGAAAATATCGAGGATGCCTATCGCTTGTTATGGTACAAAGCGGTAGCAATTGGCGAAAGTTCTGTTATGGCGAGTGTAAGACTCAGTATGATTGAAATTATCGGTGAGGAGAAGCAAAAAGAGCTGATCGGACAATGGAGATAAAGATCATAGACCGCAGCAAGATTGATGGCATCGTCCCCCTCACCCGAAAGGCTCTCCGCAGGTTTTAATGGAAAAGAATTTTCATTTTACTGCGCCGTTAGATTGTCATATCCAGCTTACCACAGTAAAAGAGGATCCTTGTTCGATAGCTTTCGAAGCCTCGAAAC
>CAIQGA010000152.1 GCA_903871235.1 uncultured Chlorobiaceae bacterium | reverse complement strand
TGCCATCACCTCTTGTTTTGTCACTCCAAGCGCAAGAGCAACGCTGTCGGCGTTCAGCTCACCGGCACGCGGAAGGGCCCCGTCAATTCGCCCCTTGATACACTTGCCGTTCTGGAGGTCGAAATATCCTCTCAGCAGCTCTTCGTAGACCGGGTAGCCCTCTTCGGCGATGAGAATGGTGTCGCAGGAGTTGAAAAGAGCTTCGATCTGCTTTCTGGGCAGGGGATAGTGCCCGATCTTAAGCACGGGGAGGTCAAGGCTGAATGCCTGACGCACCTCCATGACTGAGTTGAAGGCAATGCCAAAGGCAAGAACGCCGGTTCGGCCTGTTCCGGGGATCAGCCGGTTGAGTGTGGAGAGCTCCGATAGCTCTTCGAGCCGCTCCTGCATGGCGAGAAGGTTGTTGTACTGGCGGCGGGCGTTATGCGGCATCAGCACAAAGCGCTCAGGGGCGTAGAGAGCATTGAGGGGGTTCTGCAAGCGAACGGCTTTGCCCTCCACTCCCGCGCGTGAATGCGCAAGCCGTGTGGTCAGGCGAAGCATTACTGGCAGCAGTACTGCTTCTGAAAGATCGAAGGCATAACGTGTGGCATCGTAGAGCTCCTGCTGTGAAGCGGGCTCAACGACTGGCACCATGGCAAATTTTCCGTATACCCGGCTGTCCTGCTCGTTTTGCGAGGAGTGCATTGAGGGGTCGTCGGCTACAGCAACGACCAGGCCGCCATTGACACCGGTAATGGCCGAGTTGATGAAGGCATCGGCCGCTACGTTCAGCCCGACATGCTTCATGCAGACCAGCGTCCGTTTGCCGGTGTATGACATGCCAAGTGCCGCTTCGTAAGCGGTTTTTTCATTGGCCGACCAGGCTGAGCGAACCGATTGCTCGCGGCGAGCACTGTTTTTCTGGATGTATTCGGTGATTTCAGTCGAGGGGGTTCCGGGATAGGCGTAGACACCTGAGATTCCAGCGTCAAGGGCTCCAAGCGCAATGGCTTCGGCGCCCAGTAAAAGTTGTTTGTTCATGCAGAGGCTTTTTTTTCAAAAACACTTACGGAACTTGTTCTCTCAATATAAAAAAGCCAAGCCATCTTGCACGACAGTTTTTGTGTCGGACAAAGAAGGGAGAATACCGTTTTCCGCAATAGTCACAATTTTTGCGGTGACGCTGTGGGCTCTTTTTTCTTGAACACAATTTTCAGCCATTGCTCTTCATAACTGGCTTCGGCTACCCGCATCCCGGCCAGAAAAAGCGGCAGGATAACATTTTTTTGATAGTTGCCGATTCTTAGCGTAAGTGAGTCGCCAACTTGCAGAACATTGGTCTCCATCTTGTTGTCGAAGGCGAATGGCAGGCGCAGTTTCATGATATAGTGCCCTTCGTTGACTTTTGTGATGGAGGTATGCTCCTCCTTATAGAAGATATCAAGAGGGTTTTTATCGCCGTAGACCACCTCCCCCACGGTTTTCAGCATCTCAAGCCCGAGCACTTCGCGGCGGAAGAGGGGCACCTTTGTGATCGGGATGGGGGCAAAGGAGTGCTCAATCTGCTCAATGTATTTGTGCTGAATGGTTTTCCATTCACTCATGTACTCTCCGTCAATTTCATCAATGAAGACCCGATTGATCACCACCTGGTCAACGGTGATGCCGTAGAGGTTGAGGTAGGTGAGCGCTCGCATCGACTCTTTGATCACCATCTTTTCGGGATTCATGACAAGTCGAACGGTTGTTTTTGTGCCGTCCGACAAAAGGTCGATGATACCTTCAACCGAAGAGAAGAGATGCTCTATCTGGTCATAGACCTCAGTTTCAGGCACGAGGTCGTGGAGGCGACTCACCTTTTTTGAGAGTGGGCGTATCACCGGTTTGACCACATACTTTTCGAGGGTTCGTATCATCTTCAGCATCCAGCCGAAGGTTTCAGGCAGGGAGAGCAGACGAAGGGTTTCGCCGGTCGGGGCGCAATCGACAATGAGCAGGTCGTATTCGCCGGATTCGTTGTATCGCCTGATATAGGAGAGGGAGAAGAGCTCCTCCATGCCGGGCAGGACGCCCATCTCTTCGACGTAGATTCCCTTGATGCCCTGAACCTCCATGATGTGGGCAAAGTGCGCACGGACAATCTCCCAGTTCAGTGTCAGGTCACCGTAGACGCTCACCTCCTGGCCGTAAAGGTTTTCGGCAATCTTGATGGGAGAGGGGCCAAGTTCCAGATCGAAGGAGTCACCCAGGCTGTGCGCCGGGTCGGTGGAGATGACGAGGGTTTTAAAGCCCATTGATGCAGCTTTAACCGCAGTGGCTGCGGCTATGGAGGTTTTTCCAACGCCGCCCTTGCCAGTAAAGACGATTGTTCTCATGTATGGCTCCAGTGCAGAAATATTGTTGTTTTTGGTTGTTTCTGATAGTACCGCTAACTGTTTTGAAGTGTAGATAATTCCGTAATATTACAAGGTGTTTCGGGAGCAGCGCAGGATATATCGGCGCTGATTTTTGTATGTGCATTTTTTACAGTACAATTGCGTTTTTTCAAGTATCTTTTCATGCGGGTGTATGGGTGTATTTTCTCTTTGCTTTGGTGTTCACCGGAAATAAAATTTTTTCTACTGTCTATGTGTATTTCTTATAGGTGATGGAATATGAAATACACAACAAAATATGTATAGTTGAAGTTAAACTAATCTTTGCTGTTCAGTTTTTATACCGTGCGCGTGGCGTTCGTTGGGAGTTTTTTTCAAATCTGTCGCCATAGGGTTCCGTTCAATTTTTTCGTAATAATAAATAACGGGAATTATGTTTGCTGCCGTAAAAAAAGCGACAATTCTTGTCGTTGACGGTTGTCTGCCGGTAAGTACCTCACTGTCATTAGTCATCAAAAAGCTGGGTTATGATGTTGTGACGGCTGATAATGGGGATTCCGGTATTGAGTTGTTGAAGAGCCTCAAGATTGAGGTACTCTTTCTTGATTTCTGCCTACCGGGGGAAAAGAGTTTGAATATTCTTTCTTACGTTCGTGATCATTTACCTGATCTTCCGGTTGTCGTAACCTCCTCTTCAATGTCAGAGATGGATGAGAGCGCCGTGTTTAAAATGGGGGCGTTCGACTATCTGGTTCATCCTGTCAACAGTGTCAGGCTTAAAGTCACGATAAAAAAAGCGATTATAGAATCGGAGCGTCGCCAGCAGGCGAGTCTTTTCTCTGTAGTGATTACCAATAGTCCGATAACCACTGTTATTACCGATAAAGAGGGAAATATTGAATTTGTCAACAAGGCATTTTGCCGAACGACCGGTTACTCCTTGAACGAAGTTCTTGGCCAAAACCCGAGAATTCTGAAATCTGGAGAACAGGATGAGAGCTTCTACAAGGAGCTCTGGGAGACCATCACCAGTGGAAAGAACTGGCAGGGTGAATTTCATAACAAGAAAAAGAACGGAGAGCTCTACTGGGAGAAAGCTGTCATAATCCCCATCATCGATCCTACCTGGGCAATTTCTCATTTTATCAGCATCAAGCAGGATATTTCCGTGAGCAAAAAGGAACATGAAGCATTGACCGAAAGCGAACGTCGCTTTCAGGAGCTCGCAGATCTTCTGCCGCAGACCGTTTTTGAAATTGATCTCAAGGGGTGGATTACCTATACCAACCGCGTAGGCTTTGAAACCTTCGGATATTCATCTGAGGATCTTCGAAACGGAGTTCAAAGCCTGAATCTTTTTGCTCCTGAAGAGCGCGAACGGGTCAGGCAGAATATGGAAAGCCGGGTGAAAAATATTGCGTTTGACAATCATGAATATACCGGTTTTAGAAAAGATGGTACCTTTTTTCCGATGCTGGTCTATACGACACGGATTATCCGGAATGGAGTTCCCGTCGGCATCCGGGGTATTGTGCTCGATATTACGGCACGCAAACAAGTTGAGGAGAAACTGCAACGGTTAAACCAGACACTTGAAGAGCGTGTTGAGGAGAGGACGAAAAAGCTTGAAAAAACTCATCAGCAGATGATGTTGCATGAGAAACTTGCCTCCATAGGTCTGCTTGCTGCCGGAGTTGCCCATGAGCTGAATAATCCCATTAATTTTGTCAAGATCAATTTTTCAACACTCAGGGATGCTGTTTCTGATTTTCAGGAGATGCTGAAGGAGTACAGCCTCGTTATCAGGAAATTTGAGGAGGGAAGTTGCTCTGCCACGGAGCTGCAGGCGATGCACCGGATGGAGAGGGAGTTGACCATCGATACGCTTTTCAAGGATATCTCTGATATTTTTATTGAGTCACAACGGGGTTTTGAGAGAATAACGGCCATTATCTCAAGTATGAGGAACTTCTCATTTCGTCACGCTCTCGATGAGCGGGTACTGTTTGACATCAATAACGGAATCCGTGATACGCTTATTCTTGCGCGTTATGAATACAACAACTATGCTGATATTGATGTTTCACTTGATGATCTGCCGCAAATCCCCTGCAATCCCGAGCAGATTAACCAGGTTTTTCTCAATCTGATTGTCAATGCGGCTCACGCCATAGCATCAAAAAAGAGCTACTCGCATGGAAAAATCACCATTCACACCTGGCATGATAACTGTAACGTTTACTGTGTCATTGCAGATGACGGGACAGGGATTCCGATTGACGTCAGAAACCGTATTTTTGACCCGTTTTTCACGACAAAAGAGCCGGGAAAAGGTACCGGGCTTGGGTTGAGTATCTCATACGATATTATTGTCAACAAACATGGCGGGACGCTCACGGTTGATTGCCCAACTGAGAACGGAACCGTTTTTACGCTCTCATTGCCGCTGAAAGAGGGTGGAGAGCGTTCCTGAATTTTTCAACACTTTCCCGGCTATGCGTGTTTGAAGCTGTTGAAGTCTTTGGTTATGGAGTGGAACATTGTGTTTGTTGCGCTTTGCATGATCATCGACATACCGGCATTGGTCATGGCGTGCAGAATTTTTTCGGGGACGATGCGGAATGCCGGGTAGAGAACAAACCGGACATCAACTCTCAGATTAAATTGAACCCTTGTTTTGTTTTCTTTAACGGGGTGCATCTCCATGTCGGCAAAGGCTTTTCCCTCAAAGAGATACTTCGCTGCGTCCCCAATTTTTGCAGTGACCGGGTAGTGTTTCCAGTGAATTTTTTTGCCTATGGTGTAAAGCTTGATTGTTTCGTCGGAGAGCTCTTCAGGCTCTTCGTATGTAATATGCTCGGGCAGTTCTACCAGAAGCTCTTCGCTCTGTTCGACAAAAAAGATGACATCGAAGGGGTTGTTCTGCGGATCGGTAACACGAAAAAGCCATTTGTAGACATTTTCAGTCTCTGTGAGTTCTACACTGTGGCAGAACGGGTTAAAGGCCAGTATCCTTTTCTGGTCAGAAAGATAGGCCGTCGTTCGCTCAAACTCTCCGTGAAAGATCCAGTCGCCTTTGCTTACTCCAGTTGCATCCATTTCCATTGGTGTGATTGTCTATTCCTTCTGTTATCATTTCGGGCGGTGTGCCAAATACAGCCTTGAGCCTCAACCATAAAAAAAATATAGGGAGAATTTGTGACAAACTCTCTTTTTCAAATGGCGGGGCTCTTCGCGGCGAGTGTGATTATACAAGCTCAGCTTGCAGTCGCTCGGCCTGGTCATGCATTTTGAGGGCATTGATGACATCCTGCAGGTCACCTTGCAGAATTTGCGGAAGGGCGTGGCTGGTAAAGCCGATACGGTGGTCAGTGACGCGTGACTGCGGGTAGTTGTAGGTACGGATTTTTGCGCTTCGGTCTCCGGTGGTGACCATCGAACGGCGCAGATCGGCCCGTTGCTGCTGCTGCTCGGCGAGCTGAATGTCGTACAGTTTTGTGCGAAGCATTTGCATGGCCCTCTCCTTGTTTTGGAGCTGTGAGCGCTGCTCCTGGCAAGCAGAGACAATGCCGGTTGGCATATGGGTGATTCTTACGGCGGTCTCCACCTTGTTGACGTTCTGGCCCCCTTTTCCGCCGCTTCTGTAGGTGTCGAATCGCAGATCTTCGCGGCGGATTTCGACATCAACCTCTTCGGCTTCAGGCAAAACCGCCACGCTTACGGCAGAGGTGTGGATACGACCTTGTGTTTCGGTGTCGGGGACGCGCTGAACCCGGTGGACGCCGCTTTCGTATTTCATGGTGCCATAAACATCGTGGCCGCTGACACCGAGGGTAATTTCACGGAAGCCGCCCGGTACGGAACTTTCGTTGAAGTGCAGCGTTTCGCACTGCCACCCCTGCTGTTCAGCGTACCGCTGGTACATTCTTGTCAGGTCAGCGGTAAACAGCGCAGCCTCCTCTCCGCCGGTTCCGGCCCGGATTTCGATAATGACGTTGCGCGAATCGGCCTCGTCTTTTGGCAGCAGCAGTATCTTGAGCTGCTGCTCAAGTTCAGGCAGCTTTTTTTGCAGTTCACCGATTTCAGCCTGTACGAGCTCTTTCATCTCCTTGTCGGCCTCGTTTTTCAGCAACAGACGCGATTCGTCGAGTTCTGTTTTTGTTGCGGCGTAGAGGTCGTAGGCTTGAACAATCTCCTTGAGGTCGCTGTACTCTTTGTTCAGTTTCCGGTATCGCGCCTGATCATTTGCCGCTTTTGGGTCTGCAAGCAACTGTTCAAGGTCGAGATGTTTTTCTTTTATGGATCGTAGTTTATCGAGCATTCAAACCTAAAAATGTAGAATATCGTTAATAAAAGAGAAGGCGAAAAGCGCCAGAAGCACTGCCATACCGATCTGCTGGATACGCATCTTGATTGCAAAAGGAATCTCCCGGCGGATGATTCCCTCAACAGCATTCAGGAGGAATTGTCCGCCGTCAAGCGCCGGAACCGGCAGCATGTTGATGATGGCCAGGGAGATGGAGAGCATGGCAAGAAAGTAAAGGAAACTGACAGGGCCCTGTTCTGCACTCTGACTGGCTATTTTGGCAATCTTGATGGGTCCTCCGACCGACTTCCGGAAGTCTTCTTTCCCGGTGAAGATTTTCGCAAATCCCTGAACGGACATGGAACTCATTTTCCATGTCTGGTTGAAGCCGCTCACTATTGCGCCTGCGAGATTGATTTTTTTTCGCCCTGTTGCAAGGGTCGTTTTGAGCGAGATGCCGATTTTTCCTGATTCGTTGGGGATGAGGGTGGCAACCTGCGTTTTGCCCTGGGAACGGAGGAGTTCAGGAGTTATGGTGCGGCCCTGAACAGGTTGAAGGTATTGCCAGGTTATGGCGATAGGTCTGGCGGCATGGGCAGAGATGATGCCAACAACTTCTGTCCAGTCGGCAACTGCTTTGCCGTTGATTGCCGTAATGAGTCCACCTGAGAGTATACCAGCTTTTCGCGCGGGCATGTTTTCCAGCACTTCGTCGATGAGTGGTGGTACGATGGGTCGTATGCCAAGACTTTGCGTTTCGTTGATCTTCGAGAGGATGTTTGACGGAGCTGTCAGCGTGACGCTCTTTCCATCGCGCAGAATGGTGTAGTTGAGTGACTGGGCGATGAAGAGTTCCGGATCGAGTGCTTCCTCCCAGCTTGCGACGGTTTTGCCATTTGCCAATTGAAGCCGGTCACCGGTTTTCATGCCCATGATTTCAAAGAGCGATCCCTTTTCAACAAAGGCCGGTGTGTTGACGCTGGTCCGTGCTTCTCCGAGTACAAAGGTTACGCCGATAAAGATTGCTGCGGCAAGAATAAGGTTCATGGAGACTCCGCCAGCAAGCACAATCAGGCGCTGCCAGACCGGTTTTGCCCTGAACTCCCATGGTTGCGGTTCCGTGGCCTGAATGTTCGTGTCGAGGCTTTCATCGACCATGCCGGCAATTTTGACATAGCCGCCGAGAGGAAAGAGGCCTATGCCATATTCGGTATCGCCAATCTGCTTCTTCCATAGTCGCTTGTTGGCAAAGTCAAACCCGATATAAAATTTATCAACCCTCATGCCGAAGAGTTTCGCTGTCAGAAAATGGCCAAGTTCATGTGCGGTGACCAGAATGAAGATGGCAACTATGAAAAAGAATATTGAGCTTATAACATCCATAACGATCCTTTGCGTTCGATAGAAAAATGAGGTTTATGCAATAAATTTTGTTGCCGTGTCGCGAGCCCAGCGGTCGGCATGGAGATAGTCGTCAAGTTCAACAGGGGTGTACGCTTCGTGGGCCTGCATGGTTTTGTCGACCGTTTCGGCAATCTCCGTAAATCTGATTTTTTTGTCGAGGAAGGCGGCTACGGCAATTTCGTTGGCCGCATTGAGTACTGCCGGGCAGGTTCTGCCAGCTTTCAGTGCGTCAAAAGCGAGGCGGAGAGCTGGAAAGCGCTCCATATCGGGCTCCTCAAAGGTGAGCGTTCCGATTTTTGCCAGGTCAAGTTTTTGAATGCCGCTTTCGCACCGCTCGGGCCAGGAGAGGGCGTAGGCAATCGGGGCACGCATGTCGGGGGCGCCAAGCTGCGCTATGACGCAGCCGTCGATATATTCGACCATAGAGTGAATGATACTTTGGGGATGCACCACGACGTCAATCTTTTCGGCAGGTATGGCAAAGAGCCAGTGCGCTTCGATCACTTCAAGCCCTTTGTTCATCATGGTGGCGGAGTCGATCGTGATTTTTGCTCCCATCGTCCACTGGGGGTGTTTCAGCGCCTGCTCGAGGCAGACCAGTTTCAGCTCTTCAGCCGAGGTGTTGCGGAAGGGCCCACCTGATGCGGTAAGAATGATACGCACCACATCCTCTTTCCGGTGGCCCTGAAGCGACTGAAAGATTGCCGAGTGTTCGCTGTCAACCGGCAGGAGATGCACCTTGTGTTTTTGTATCAGATCAGAGACCAGTGCTCCTGCAACAACAAGGGTCTCCTTGTTGGCCAGGGCGATATGTTTGCCAGCCGTTATTGCGCTGACGGTCGGTATAAGGCCAGCCGCACCGACAATGGCTGAAACAACCATGTCAGCCTCTTCGACGGTGGCAACAGCGATGGTGCCTTCAATACCATAAAGGATATCGGGTTTATAGTCACCGAGCAGTGCACTCAGTTTGATGGCGGCATCGGTATCCATGACGGAGACCGCAGTGGGCCGAAACTCCTTGATTTGCTGTGCAAGTGTGACAACATCCCGGCCTGCGGCCAGGCCTGAGATGGAAAATTTCTCCGGGTGCTGCCTTACGACATCAAGGGTGCTGAGCCCGATTGAGCCGGTAGAGCCGAGGATGGAGAGTGATCTCATAAGCGTGACAAAAAAAAGTTACCCTGTTTGCGGGAGAATGATTGGGCTGAAGTTATGCTTTTTCGAGTATGCATACAAATAAGCGCTCTTGACCGGCTCCCGTTGTGCCGTTTTTTCTTTTTGTAATTCCAGGAAAATTGTGTTATAATCGTGACCACTTGAATTGGGTTCCTAGCTCAGTTGGTTAGAGCGGCTGGTTTACACCCAGTAGGTCGGGGGTTCGAATCCCTCGGGACCCACATCATCAGATTACTCTCAAGCAAAAAGGCAGGGATCCCCTGCCTTTTTTGCGTCTCCTTTTTATTCAGTTCCTCACCTCTCTGAGCCTTGCAACGGCACGCTCAAGCTCGGCCTGTTCTTTCGTGCTGAGCTGATCGCTGTTGTTCTGAGAGGTTACTGGCTGCTCATTTTCCACCGTATCATCCTCCTCTTCGGCTTGAACAGGAAAGAGCCCTTCAGCGCGTTTTCCAAGAATCTCCTCAATCTGCGCGTATTGAAGCATCTCTTTCAGGAGCAGTTCGCTGGCAAGCTTTTCGAGTTTTTCGCGGTGCAGTGTCAGAAGATTCAACACGTGGAGGCGTGCATCTTCAACGATCGCCATCACTTCCCGGTCGATAAGACGGGCGGTCTCTTCGCTGTACTTTTTGTCGATACCAGGGCTGCCGTAATAGGGATTATTGCTCTCGAAAAAGGAGAGGTTGCCGAGTTTGTCGCTCATGCCGTAGACCATGACCATGTTGTAGGCTATGCTGGTCACCTTCTCAAGGTCATTTTGTGCCCCGGTGGAAATTTCATTGAAAATGATCAGCTCGGCGATACGTCCGCCAAGAAGGCCGCAGATACGGGCAAGCAGCTCGGTTTTCGTCATGAGATAGCGGTCTTCGAGCGGTATGTTCATGGTATAGCCGAGCGCACTCATTCCTCTTGGGACGATGGAGATTTTCTGCACAGGGTCGTTCTCAGGCATCATCCAGCTCACAATGGCATGGCCTGCCTCATGATAGGCGACAATCTGCTTTTCACGAGGGTTAATGACCTTGTTCTTTTTTTCAAGTCCTGCAATGCAGCGCTCTATGGCATCCTCAAAGTCTTTCATTTCGATGCTCAGCTTGTTGCGGCGCGAGGCAAGCAGGGCTGCTTCGTTGGCCGTATTGGCAATTTCCGCACCAGCAAATCCGGGGGTCTGCGAGGCAAGGGTTTTCAGGTTGACATTCTCCGAAAGGGAGAGTGCCTTGGTGTGTACCTTGAAAATGTCGATGCGTCCTTTCAGGTCGGGTTTGTCGACCATGATCTGACGGTCAAAACGGCCCGGTCGGAGCAGGGCTGAATCGAGTACGTCGGGGCGGTTGGTGGCGGCCATCAGAATAACCCCCTTGTCGGTTGCGAATCCATCCATTTCGACCAGCAACTGGTTAAGGGTGTTCTCCCGTTCGTCATTGGCGCCCATCATGGCACCCTTTCCCCTGCTGCGGCCGACGGCGTCGATTTCATCAATGAAAATAATGCAGGGGGCCTTTTCCTTGGCCTGTTTAAAGAGGTCGCGTACCCTTGCGGCTCCAACGCCGACAAACATCTCTACAAAGTCGGAACCGCTGATGCTGAAAAACGGGACGTCAGCCTCTCCGGCAACCGCTTTTGCGAGAAGGGTTTTTCCGGTACCTGGAGGGCCAACCAATAGCACTCCTTTTGGCAGTTTGCCACCGAGGGTGGTATATTTTTTCGGATCCTTGAGGAAGTCGACAACCTCCATAACCTCAGCCTTTGCTTCGTCAAGGCCGGCAACATCCTTGAAGGTGATACGGGTATGTTCGTCAAGGTTTTCGTAGAGTGCTGCCTTGTTCTTGCCGATATTCATGAATTGTGAGCCTGCTCCGCCCATCCGCCGGAAGACAAAAAAGTAGATGCCGATGAGCAGGGCAAAGGGGAGTATCCATTGGATCAGTTCACTGATCCAGGTTGTGCTTGCCACGCCCTGATATTTTATCCCTTTGCTCTCCAGCAGTGCGATCAGGGTGTCGTCGCGCACGGGATTGACAACAATCTCATCCGGCTTTGATGTTGACTGAGAAGGGAAGAGCCCTGGAGCATCCTTGGGCTGTTCTTTTGCCGCAATACTGGTTATTGCGCCTGGTTTGAGCTTGATATAGATTTTTTCCTGCGCTATTTTTACTGATTCAATTTTGTCTTCGGTAATGAGTTTGCGGAATTCGCTGTACGCAATTTCCTTTGTTGAGCCTGGCCAGAAAACGGCAAGCTGTATTCCTATGAGAAGAACAATGACGACCACATAGTACATGATCGAAAATTTCGGTCGTGGTATGTTGTTTTCCGGTTCGTTTTTATAGGGATTTGAAGGTTTAAGCGGTTTTTTTGCCATCAATCAACAATCATGGTTATAAATTACAAGACTCAGGTACAGTGCTCACCGTTCACCGAATTTCATGAACGTCAATTTACGGGATTCTTCCATTTAATGAAGCATCCCGGAAGAAAACATATTATATATTGCCAAGATGTTGAATGTATTTTAGTAGCTATAAGTTTCAGTTGAGCTGCGGGAGTAAGGTTCGTTCTTTTTTTTGAAGGGCAGTGGTGCGTAAAAAGCTTTTTTTATAAAAATGCAGAGGGAGGGGGTTGTTTATGAGTTCAGTTCGAAATAAGGCAAACGGCAGGATAGCTGCCTTACAATCTCTTTTGTGCGTTGGGCTTGACAGCGATATAGAGAAAATTCCGGCCATATTTTTTAGGTATGAGAATCCTGTTGTCGAGTTTAACCGCGCAGTCATCAGGGCGACATCAGATGTTGCTGTAGCCTATAAGCTGAATACTGCTTTTTATGAGGCAAGAGGTATTGCCGGGTTGAGCGATATGGAAAAAACGCTCAGCTTGATTCCTGATGCCTGCATGACGATTGCGGATGCCAAGCGGGCGGATATTGGCAATACCAGTAAAATGTACGCGCAAGCCTTTTTTGATCACTGGTCGTTTGATGCTCTTACGGTAGCTCCGTATATGGGGTTTGATTCTCTTGAACCTTTTTTTGCTTATGAGGATAAACTGCTCTTTGTGCTCTGCCTGACGTCGAATGAGGGGTCGGCTGATTTTGAGGAGCTGGTAATGGAGAGTGGCACCCCTCTCTATCGTTCAGTGCTTGGCAAGGTTGCATCGTGGAGTCGCAATGGAAATGGTGGAGTTGTTGTCGGTGCTACCAAAAGCGCTTTGCTTGCTGATATCCGCCATTCCGCGCCGGATCTTTTTCTGCTCATTCCCGGGGTGGGTGCTCAGGGGGGATCGCTTGCAGATGCCGTCCATTATGGTGTTGATTCCAATCGTCAGAGTGCATTGATCAATGTCAGCCGTGCCTTGATCTATCCTGCGGCATCTGACGGGGGATCATTTGCATCTATTGATGATTATGAACGGGCGGTTGCTGTTGAGGCGGTGAAAATTCATGATGAAATGATGCGTGCTCTATAATTGTTAAATTTCGTTCGGTAAATTATTCTGTCAGTCAGGAGTGTGCTCGGTGGTACCGTTTGCTTTTTCTGATGGCGGTTAACAAGGGTAATGTCATGTGTGGAATTGTAGGTTATATCGGGTGGCAGGAAGCGTCACCGTTGCTGTTGAAGGGGCTGAAGCGGCTTGAGTATCGGGGTTATGATTCAGCAGGTATTGCCTTGTTGAACGGTAGCTCCCTTATGGTCATGAAACAGAAGGGAAGTGTCAGCGGTCTTGAAACGGATACCCTTGCAGAGAGAGCTTTGCTGCGGGGTGCGACGGCAGGCATTGGTCACACCCGCTGGGCAACCCATGGAGAGCCAAGTGATCGCAATGCTCATCCCCACGAGAATGCTGCCGGTGATATTGCAATTATTCATAATGGTATTATTGAAAATTATTCGGCTCTGAAGCAGGAGCTTATTACCGAAGGCTACCTCTTTTTTAGTGAAACGGATTCCGAGGTGTTGGTACACCTGATTGACTGGATATGGAAGCGAGACAAGTCGCTTGATCTGGAATCGGCTACACGGAGCGCCCTTCGTCATGTTGAGGGGGCTTATGGACTTTGTGTGATCTCCTCACGGGAGCCCGACAAGATCGTTGTTGCGCGCAAAGGGAGCCCTCTGGTGATTGGTATTGGCGAGGGGGAGTTTTTCATTGCTTCTGATGCAGCCCCCATTGTTGAACACACCAAAAAGGTGGTCTATCTGGCGGACGGTGAGCTTGCTGTGGTGACGAGAGGTGGCTATTATGTTAAATCCATTGAGAATATTGAACAGGACAAGATTGTAACCGAACTTGATTTTTCGCTTGAAAAAATAGAGAAAGGCGGCTTTGAACACTTTATGCTCAAGGAGATTTTTGAGCAACCGGAGGTTATGCACGATGTCATGCGGGGGCGTGTGCGTCCTGGTGAGGGGCGGGTATGCCTCGGCGGAATAGCCGACCATCTTGATCGTTTGAAGCAGGCAAAGCGCATTATGATCTGTGCATGCGGTACAAGCTGGCATGCCGCTCTGCTTGGAGAATATCTTATTGAGGAGTTTGCCCGTATCCCGGTCGAGGTTGATTATGCTTCGGAGTTCAGGTACCGTAACCCCATTGTCGGTGTCGATGATGTGGTCATTGTTATCTCCCAGTCAGGCGAAACGGCCGATACTCTGGCCGCTCTCCGTACCGCAAAGGAAAAGGGCGCTCTGGTGATGGGTATCTGTAATGTTGTGGGCTCTACAATAGCCCGCGAAACCCAATGTGGTATGTATACCCATGCCGGGCCTGAAATCGGCGTCGCTTCAACTAAAGCGTTTACCGCGCAGGTGACCATGCTCTATATGCTGGCTCTCTCGCTTAGTAAAGACAAGAGTATCTCCCAGAGCGAGATTGCCCTCCATCTCAAGGAGCTATCAGAGATTCCTGAAAAAGCTGCACGGATTCTTCTGCTCGACAGTCAGATTCAGTCGATAGCAGAGCGATTCAAAAATGCCAAAAACTTCCTCTATCTTGGTCGTGGCTATAATTTTCCGGTTGCGCTTGAAGGGGCGCTGAAACTCAAGGAGATCTCCTATATTCATGCAGAGGGTTATCCCGCAGCAGAAATGAAGCATGGTCCGATTGCTTTGATCGACGAGGATATGCCGGTCATTATTATTGCCACACGCGACAGTACCTATTCCAAGATTCTCAGCAACATCGAAGAGGTGCGAAGCCGTAAGGGCCGCGTTATTGCTATTGCAAGTGAGGGGGATACGGAGGTGAGTCGTCTGGCCGAAGAGGTTATCTATATTCCTCAGGCATCAGGGCCGATCACACCCTTGCTGACGGTTATTCCTCTTCAGCTTCTTGCCTATCATATTGCCACACTTCGAGGCTGTAATGTTGATCGCCCCCGAAACCTGGCAAAATCGGTGACGGTTGAGTAGCAAGGGGAGTGTGGCGAAAAAGGATCATGGGAATTATTATGTTTCATCATTCGTTGGAAGTGGGGAGTGTCTTTTTTTTGTAATATTGTCCTTCATTGAAACTTTATGGAGCCCATGCAAGGTCATATTCTTGTTACCGGAGCCACCGGTGTCATTGGCGTTGAGCTTGCCCTGAGGCTTATTAAGCGGGGTGAGCAGGTTGTCTTGCTTGTTCGCTCACCTGAGTCAGCGTCCCTGAAAGTTCCGGGTGCCGCCGCCTACGTCAAGTGGGATTCGGGGATGGATAGTGGGAAGTGGAGAGGTTATGTTGACGGGGCGAAAGCGGTGATTCATCTTGCAGGAAAGCCTTTGCTGGAAAGTCGCTGGAACGAGGCTCACAAGGCGGAGTGTTATGATTCGAGAATTCTTGGTACCCGGCATCTTGTTTCGGCCATTGCCGATGCGCCGCAAAAGCCAAAGGTATTTATCTCTTCATCGGCCATTGGTTATTATGGCTCGTTCTTCAATTGCAGCGATACTCCTGAGTTGGCCGAGTCGGGCAAGGCTGGGAGCGATTTTCTTGCAAAAATCTGTTTCGATTGGGAAAAGGAGGCTCTTGCTTCCGAAAAGTGTGGTGTGCGTCTTGTTTTATTGAGGACGGGTATTGTGTTGTCGACAAGAGGCGGGATGCTCCAGAAAATGATCGCGCCCTTCCGTTTTTTTCTTGGCGGGCCAATTGGTTCAGGCCTTCAGTGTATCTCCTGGATTCATGTTGATGACGAGATTGCCTGCATTATCGAAGCACTCGATAACCCGGCTTACCGTGGAGCGATCAATCTGGTTACTCCTCATCCTGTCTCCATGAAAGAGTTTGCCAAGGCGCTCGGCGCGGTTCTTGGCCGTCCCTCCCTCTTGCCAGCGCCAGAGTTTGTGGTTCAGCTTTTGCTGGGTGAAGGGGGGGAGTACGCGGTGAAAGGACAGAGGGTGAAGCCCGCTTTTTTGCAGCAGCAAGGTTTTGTGTTTCGTTATCCCAATCTTGCGGAAGCTCTTGCCGATTTGATTGCTGAGAAAAAGTAAACCGTTGTAGAAACAATTAATCAGGAGTCTGCACAAATGGGTACAAGAGGTCGTGAAATTATTGGAGAGCATCTTCCCCGTGTTCTCGAATTGCTCAACAGGGCATTTGCTGACGAGTGGCTTGCCTATTATCAGTACTGGCTTGGAGCAAAGGTGGTTCAGGGGCCGATGAAAGATGCAGTGATTGCTGAACTTTTGCAACATGCCGCTGATGAGCTTCGTCATGCGGATATGGTGACGGCACGGATTATTCAGCTCGGCGGAAAACCGGTAACTTCTCCTCTCGACTGGTTTGCGTTGTCGAATTGCGGTTATGCCGCTCCCGATGATCCCTTTGTGAAAAAGATACTTGAACAGAACATTGCCGGTGAGCAGTGTGCTATCAATGTCTATAACAGTATCATTGAGGAGATTGGAATGAAAGATCCGGTAACCTACAATCTTGCTGTTCAGATTCTTCAGGATGAGGTGCAGCATGAAGAGGATCTGCAGGCACTCTTTGAGGATCTTGGCATTTTTCTTGTCAGGCAGTAAGCACTGTTGCATTTTTTTTGAGGGAAAAGATAAGCCAGGGAGCATGAACAAGCTCCCTGGCTTTTTTGCGTCATCCCATCGAAAAAAACCACCTTCACGTAACAAAAGGTGATAAAGTTTTGGTTTTAGTTAAAAAAATAACTACATAGCTCTCGTTACTATTAATTATTAAGGCTTGAATAATTTTTATCTGAAATTGTTATGAGACAAAGAGTATTGACAACACTGCTGTTTTTGCTGGCGGCACTGCTGTTTCAGGGGACAGCTCATGCTGCTGATGCTGTGGTTACCGATACCGGTACAACGTCGTGGATGCTGACTTCAACAGCGCTTGTTTTGCTGATGGTTCCTGGACTTGCCATGTTTTATGGTGGACTTGTCCGGACAAAGAACGTGGTCGGTACCATGATGCACAGTTTTGCGGCCATGGTGATCATTGGTGTGCTCTGGCCTATGGTTGGTTATTCGCTGAGTTTCGGGCCGAGCATTTTTGGCGGTTTTGTCGGGTGGGACAGCAGGTATTTTATGCTGCAGGGTATTGATGAAACCATCATGCCCACGCATATTCCTGAATATGTGTTTGCCATGTTTCAGGGTAAATTTGCCATCATTACCCCGGCGCTTATTGCCGGTGCTTTTGCTGAACGGGTCAACTTCAAAGGGTATGCCGTTTTTATTGCCCTCTGGAGTATTTTGGTCTACAGTCCGATCTGTCACTGGGTATGGGCGGCGGACGGCTTCCTTTTCAACCTTGGAGCGATGGGCGCCATTGACTTTGCCGGTGGTACCGTTGTTCATATCTCTTCAGGTGTTACAGCCCTTGTGGCAGCGCTTTACCTTGGCAAACGGCGTGGCTATCCCAACAATGTCATGCATCCGAACAACCTGGTGATGACCCTTATCGGAGCCGGCCTCTTGTGGGTTGGATGGTTCGGCTTCAATGCGGGAAGTGCCATTGCCAGCAACCTTGCAACAGCCCGGGCGCTTACCGTGACCCAGATGGCCGCTGCTTCAGGTGCGCTGACCTGGATGATTATTGAAATGGTTCAGCATGGCAAGGCAACCAGCCTTGGTGTCGCATCGGGGATTCTTGCCGGTCTTGTGGCCATCACTCCTGCTGCTGGCGTTGTTCAGCCAACAGGCGCGTTTGCTCTCGGAGCATTGGCCGCTATTTTCTGCTACAGCGCAATTCTCATCAAGAGTAAGCTCGGTTATGACGACAGTCTTGATGCCTTTGGAGTTCATGGCGTAGGCGGTATTGTTGGCGCTCTTGCTCTGGTCTTTTTTATTCGTCCGGCATGGATGGCTGATGCTGCGGCTAAAGTTGGAGGGAGCTGGACACTCTGGCAGCAACTGGGTGTTCAGGCTACGGCGGTTGGAGTTACCGTTTTTTATTCCGCAATTGTCTCGTTTATTCTGCTGTTTCTGGTTGAAAAAACCATTGGTCTGCGTATCAACGAAGATGATGAAATGTCCGGTCTTGATCACAGCATGCATGGTGAGCATGGATATGGTCTTATCAACCTTAACTAACACATCGCAATGAAACTGATAACAGCAATTATTCAGCCGGACAGGCTTGATCATGTGCGTGAGGCACTGATTCAGGCCGATATTACAAGAATTACCGTCAGCCGTGTAACCGGTCATGGCCGTCAGGAGGATATTGAACTTTACAGAGGGCAAAAAATAGCACCTAACCTGATTCCGAAAATCAGGCTCGATATTGCCGTCAATAATGAGTTTGTTGATATTACGGTCGATACCATCATTGATGCGGCCAGTCATAGTGGTGGCGAAATCGGTGACGGGAAGATTTTTATCACCGCGCTTGAGGAGTGCATCCGCATAAGAACAAAAGAACGGGGCGGAAAGGCGATATAACCACCCTCTGTCCAGTGTCTCAAAAAGGTAGTCCCACTTTTGTTGGGACTGCCTTTTTTTTGGGTTAGAGCGCTGCTGCGGTGGGTGGCAGTTCCCGCCACCCGGGATAATAGGTGTTCAGCCATGCGGTGGCATTGACATCTCCAAGCCGTGCGGCTTCACGGAAATCGTCCATGCGGCCAAAAAGATCACCGGTTTTGCTTTTAGCGATGGCTCGATGAAAAAAGGCGGCAGCCATTTTGTTGTCAAGCGCGATTGCCTCTGAAAAATCGGGAATGGCTCCAGCAAAATCTCCTGTCATGTTTTTAACGATGCCTCGGTTATAGTAGCCAGTGCACTTGAAAAAGGGCTCCCCGAACGTTATGACCATTGAGAAGTCGTTGATGGCTTGAGGATATTTTTTCAACTGCTGCTGTGCGATGCCCCGCATCTGGTAAGCCATTGTAAACGCAACATCGTTCTCAATGGCTTTTGAATACAACTTTACGGCGCCAATAAGGTCGCCCCGCTGGTGCTTTTCAAATCCCAGGTTAAAAGAGTTATTGGCTGATTCAGCCAGAGCCGCGCTGCCAATCAGCAAAAAAAAGCCGGTGATAACGGTGATATAACAATAAATCCTTCTCATCATGTATGATACTGCCAGGGTCTAAGAGATAAAACAGAAGCTCGGCACCATTCTCGCCACGCTCTAAATACTAATAGTTTTCGTGACTTTGAAGTTCCTTTTTTTATGCGTTGCGCTGTCAGCGTATCTCTTCCCTTTCTTTGCATCTTTTCATCTGCTTTTTCTATCTTGTTTCAGTTACTTTTGTCAACTCAGTTTCCCGATAATGTTCAGGATAAGCCTTGATGAATTTGAAGGGCCGCTTGATTTGCTTCTTTTTTTTATCAGGCGCGACGAACTTGATATTCATAATATTCCCATCTCGAAAATTACTTCCGATTTTATCGGTTATATCCGCGATGCGGGAAGCCTGAATCTTGAAGTTGCTTCTGAATTTATTTATATGGCCTCCATGCTTATGAGCATCAAGGCAAAAATGCTGCTTCCGCACACGGCAGAGGAGTGTCCCGAAACCGATGAGTTTGATCCGAGAGGTCAGCTTGTTGAGCAGTTGCTTGAGTATAAGCGAATAAAGGAGGCGGCAGGCGCCCTCAATGAGTTTGCAGATCTGCGGGAAAAGCTTTTTCCTCGAGGATTTTTTGAGGAAATGGAGCCGGAGGTTCTTGATGAACTGGATGAGCCCGCCAAGCGTCCGACGCTCTATCATCTTATGTTGGCTTATAAATCTGTGCTCGAACGCATGCCCACTCCCATGACGCGCCAGACAATGGATGCTCCAGTGACGGTGGAGGAGCAGACCATTCTGATTCTGTCGAAACTTCAGAACCGGGTGCAAGTCTCCTTTGTTTCTGTCCTTGAAGGCGTCACTGAACGCATTATTCTTGTGGTGACCTTTCTTGCGGTGCTTGAACTCTGTAAAAATGGCAAAATTGTTGTGCTGGTGAAGGATGGCCATGACGACTTCTGGATAGCCCGGAGAGTCGGGTTGTATCCTTGATACTTTAACTTTTAATCGTTACCTCTTATGCCTGAAATTATTCCTTTAAAGGGGATGCTTTATAGTCCCGAACTGCTGAAAAATGCTTCAGATCTGATTTGCCCCCCTTACGACATCATCTCTTCGGCGTTTCAGCAGCAGCTCTACGGCCTCTCACCCTTCAATGCCATACGCCTTGAGCTTCCGTTGGAGGCAGATCCCTATAGTGCTGCCGCAGAGCGTCTCGGTGAATGGCTGCAGACGGGCGAGCTTTTGAGCGATCCCGTTCCGGCTATCTATCCCTATTTTCAGACGTTCGAAGATACTGAAGGCGTTTCGCATACCCGGTGCGGATTTTTCGCGGCCATGCGTCTGCATGATTTTTCGGAAAAAAAGGTGTTACCTCATGAAAAAACCCTTTCTGGCCCCAAGGCTGATCGCCTCAACCTTTTCAGAAAAACCAAAGCCAACATCAGTGGCATTTTCGGCCTTTATGCCGATGAAACAAAAGTTGTTGATTGTTTGATGAAAGCCTTTGCCGAAAGCCATGAGCCGATTGTTGATGCCCTCTTTCAGGGAGTGAGCAACCGGATGTGGAGAATAACAGAGCCTGAACTTGTCGGTCAGTTCCAGCATTCGCTGCTGGATAGGGCGGTCTACATCGCTGACGGCCATCACCGTTATGATACTGGCGTAAACTATCGCAACGAACGTGCGGCGGCGAACCCCTCCCATACCGGCAATGAGCCGTATAACTTTATTTTGACCTATCTGGCCAACATTCATGACGAAGGGTTGCTTATTTTTCCGATTCACCGCCTCGTGCACAGCCTTGAAGGGTTCGATGCCGCTCTGTTGCAGTCGCGGCTTGAGGAGTTTTTTACCGTGACGGAGTTGGCTGACAGGGCTGGTCTCAAGGCATTTCTTGAGGGTGAGGCGTCGAACTATGCTTACGGAGTGGTTGCTCCTGGCATAATTCTCGGCATAAGCCTGAAAACCGATCCTAAACCCCTTCTTGACGCAGCCCGTCCGGAGGCCTTGCAGCGCCTTGGTTTGGTGCTTCTGCACGATCTCGTGCTTGGTCGTCTCCTCGGCATTTCACAGGAGTCGATGGCGAAACAGAGTAATCTGCTCTACGTTCATGATGATCGTGAAGTGTTTGAAGCGGTCGATTCCGGTAGGGTGCAGGTTGGATTTGTGGTCAAGCCGACGACCGTTGAGCAGGTTCTCGCCGTCTCGGAGACGGGAGAGGTGATGCCGCAGAAATCGACTTTCTTCTACCCCAAGCTGATGACCGGTATGCTCTTTAACCCGCTTGACTGAGCCGATAATGACCGAAGAGTTTCTCTCGTGCTCTGCTGAAGAGAGCTGCCAGTACGCCCGTCGGTTTGCTGCAACCCTTCAACTGGGCGATATGGTCTCGCTTTGCGGTGAGCTTGGTGCGGGCAAAACCGAGTTCATGCGGGGGATTACGGAGTTTTTTAACTGCGACGACCAGCTCTCCAGCCCCACGTTTCCCCTCTTTAACATCTATGAGGGGTCGCTGGAGGGCGAGCCGGTTGCGCTTCACCATTTCGATCTCTACCGCATCAACTCGCAGCAGGAGCTTGAAGGGATAGGTTTCGAAGAATATCTCTCCAACGGCGATTTTTCCTTTGTGGAGTGGGCTGACCGTTTCCCGGAGTATGGCCCCCTCTACACAGTAACGGTCACCCTTGAGTATGCCGGAAGCGAGAGCCGCAGAATTGTTATCAACCGCAAAACTTCATGAATATTCTTGCCATAGAGTGCACTCATGCCGCGTTGAGCGTCGCGGTCATAAATGCCGGTGTTGTTGCTGAAGTCAGGAGCACTGACTGGAAAAAGGCCGCAGAATCGCTTGTTCCGCTTATCGAAGAGGTGATGGCTGAAAGTGCTCTCGACCTCAAGCAACTCGATTGCATTGCCATTTCATCCGGGCCGGGCTCTTTTACCGCCCTGCGCATCGGCATGGCTGTGGCAAAAGGGGTTGCCTACGGCCTCGGAATTCCGCTTGTTCCGGTACCCACCATGCCCGCAATGGCCGCGTCACTGCGGGATGAACCTTGCACGGTTATGGCGGTTATTCCGTCGCGCAAGGGGGAGTATTACTATGCCACTTATCTTTCTGGAGAACTTTCTTCAGGCGACTGGCATGATGAGGTCAAGAGAGGCTCTGCGGAGGATGTTGTTGCTGCGGCTTCCTCTGTGAGTGGCGGGATGGTTGTTATGGGGCGCCAGCTCAATGAGATTATTCCGTTGCTGGCCGGTTCCGGTGCGGAGTATCGGGAAGCGGATCATTTTTCCGCCAACTCTCTTCTCTCTGCTGCCGAAAGACTTTTTGTCGGGGCGGATGAGGCAGAGTTGAACGGGGTTACGCCTGATTACCGGCAGATGTTTACTCCTAATGGCGGTAAGTGATTGAAATGATTGGTTATTGTACATAAAGAGAAGGTTCTGGATATTTTGGCAGAGCAGGCGAAAGATTTGTCCATGAATCTTACAATGCTATCGGCGGCAACACTACCGTTTTCTATGATCTGGTTTCACGGCTTTTTGTGCCGATCCGTGAAGTGGACGAGTTCAATACGTCCGAAGAGAGCGGAAAGAGTTGGACAAGAGTGACGAAACTTCTTGACCGGCAGTCCGGCGAGGACAGGGTAATCAGCCGGGAGAATTACTGCCCCTGAGCCTGCGTAGCCTTTGTCTTGTCGCTGAAGTACTCCTCTCAAGCTCTCCTCCATGATATTCTGCAAGACCATGCAGGGGTACCCTCCGGCTTTTTTTTCGGTCAGTGAGCTGGCTTTTTTGTATGTTCAGGAGTTACCATTATTGCCATAGTGGGGCTTTTTTATTGCCTGTTGGCGGTAAGTTGTTATGAAATATAGTTCATTTATGAAGGATGGAGGTTTATGAGTAGTTTGAAAGAGGAAGAGGCAGTGAGTGCCACCCAGGTAAAAGAGGTGGCAGTCGGCGAGTTGCTTGCGCGAAGAGCGGCGGAGCTGGCGCTGGAGAAGAAATGTGAAGAGGTCAAGATTCTTGATCTCAGGGGTTTGACCTCGATGACGGATTACTTTGTGGTTGTGACCGCCGATTCAGATCGCAAGGCAAAAGCGGCAGCGGAGCATATTGTTGATGAGCTGAAGGTAGATGGTGAGCGTCCGATGCATGTTGAGGGGATGGATTCCATGCATTGGATTCTGCTCGACTATATTGATGTTGTTGTGCATGTTTTTATGCCTGATGAACGCAGTTTTTATGATCTTGAATCCCTCTGGTCGGAAGCGCCGGTCATTACGCTGAGCTGATATTCTTGTCGGTTTGCGGCCATGTCCTGTTTGTCGTGGAGGCTGCATCATTAAGAATTCAGACGGTTTTTTATACATTTTGCCGTTGAGTTATTTATATCAATTATCACCCAGGATTTATCTATGCAGCGCGAAAGAATAGTCCCGATCAGTATTGAAGAAGAAATGCGGGGTTCTTATCTCGATTATTCAATGTCGGTC
>CAIQGA010000151.1 GCA_903871235.1 uncultured Chlorobiaceae bacterium | reverse complement strand
GGGCACCATGAGTGCGGAGTATATTGACTATCTCATTGCTGACCGAACCGTGATTCCGGAGAGCAGCAGGCAGGGTTACATTGAAAAAATCGCATATCTGCCCGATTGTTATCAGGTGAACGACAGCCAGCGCCGTATTGCCGACAAGGTATTCACCCGCAAAGAGCTTGGCTTACCTGAAACCGGTTTTGTTTTCTGCTGTTTCAACAACAACTACAAAATTACTCCCGCCACCTTTGACGGCTGGATGCGGATTCTCAAGCAGACAGAGGGAAGCGTGCTCTGGCTTTTGAAGGATAACGTGAATGCCACAAACAATTTGCGGAAGGAGGCAACTGAACGGGGTGTTGACGCTGAGAGGCTTGTTTTTGCACAACGGATGTCGCTCCCGAAACATCTCGCAAGGCACCGCCTGGCAGATTTGTTTTTGGACACCCTGCCGTGCAATGCCCATACAACAGCAAGTGACGCCTTGTGGGCAGGATTGCCGGTATTAACCTGCATGGGCGAATCTTTTGCGAGCAGGGTGGCGGCAAGTCTGCTTCATGCCATTCATTTGCCTGAACTTGTCACCTCCACACAGGAAGGGTACGAGGCTCTTGCCATTGAGCTTGCCACCAATCCGGAAAAGTTGAGGCTGATCCGGCAAAAACTGGAGCGTAACCGCCTGATAACACCTCTGTTTGACACGCAACTCTTTACCCGGCACATCGAAGATGTTTTTTCTGCGATGTATGGTCGCTATCAGGAAGGGCTGCCGCCTGAGCATCTTGTGTCGTTGCCACAAACAGAGGGCTCAAAACATGTATCGACAAGCAATCGTAAACCAGCAATACCAGTTACCAATGCAGGGGCGGATTTGGAAAAAACCGAACCCTGCCTGCCAGCCAAATTCATGTCAGATCTAAATGTTGCGACAACGGCTCTGGCCGCACAAACGCAGGGAAAGTTTCAGCAAGCCCTGCGACTTCACCAGAGCGGTCAGTTGGCACAGGCTCAACTACTCTACGAAGAGGTACTGCAATCGCAGCCAGGGCATTTTGATGCGCTGCATCTTGCAGGGGTTATAGCATCCCAGACACATCATTACCAAACGGGGGTGGACTTAATTGGCAAAGCCATTGCCATCCACCCCGGCAATGCGGCTTTTTACAACAACCGGGGGAATGCGCTCAAAGAACTGAAGCAATTTGATGACGCTCTGGCGAATTATGACCACGCCATCGCACTGAAGCCTGACTACGCTGAGGCATACTGCAACCGTGGAGTTGTACTCAGGGAACTCAGGAAACTTGATAGTGCTATTTCCAGTTATAATCAAGCCATCGCACTGAAGCCTGACTACGCTGATGCGTACTGGAACAAATCAGTTGCGCTGCTCCTTGACGGGAACTTTGAGAATGGCTGGGAGCTGTATGAATGGAGATGGAAAAAAGAAACGTTTACATCTTTAAAGAGAAACTTTCCACAACCACTCTGGTCAGGAAAAGAATCGCTTGCGGGTAAAACCATTCTTCTGCACAGCGAACAAGGGCTTGGAGACACCATTCAGTTTTGCCGCTATGCCCGCTCTGTTGCTGATGTATGCGACCGGGTCATTCTTGAAGTGGAACCACCGCTCATCGGCTTGCTTCAGGAACTTGCCGGTGTTGCGGATGTAATTGCCAAAGACAGCGCGCTCCCCCCCTTCGACTATCACTGCCCTTTATTAAGCTTGCCGTTGGCGTTTAAAACCGACCTGCATTCTATTCCCTTTTCTGAAAAATACTTGCGAAGCAATACCGACAAACTGGCATATTGGGCAAAGAGGTTGGGTGAGCGGAATAAACCGCGTGTCGGGCTTGTATGGAGCGGCGGTACAATACACCAGAATGACCATAACCGAAGCATCCCGCTTGCGGATATTATAGGAAAACTACCCTCACCGTGTCAGTATGTAAGCCTGCAAAAAGAGGTGCGCGACATTGACCGTTCAACGCTTGAGTCCAACCCGGCCATTCTTCATTTTGGCAATGAGTTGCATGACTTTACCGATACGGCTGCGCTCTGTGAGCTTATGGATATCATCATAACTGTCGATACCAGCGTTGCTCATGTAGCCGGAGCAATGGGTAAAACGACCTGGATATTGCTGCCATTCTCTCCGGACTGGCGCTGGTTACTCAACAGAGACGACAGCCCCTGGTACAAAAGTGTAAAACTCTACCGGCAATCAAAAATTGGCGACTGGGAGAGTGTGCTTGCCCGTGTCGGTGCAGATATGGAAACGAGTCTCCCTGGCTTGCCGACATGAATTAAGCGTTGTCTCTCACAGGGCAACACTAAACTCACTCCACAGTTGGCAGTTTTTGCAGCGCCTCTTCAAGTTTTGTTATTTCGTCACGCAAATAGGCCGCCTTTTCATACTCCATCTGGACTGCGGCCTCCTGCATTTCAAGCCGGAGTTCTGCGGCCATTGCGTAGCCTGCTTCGGGTGTCAACGTGTCGAGAAGGCCGGATAGCACCCTCTCCGGCTTGGGCTCAAGACCGAAACGCTTCCGGCGGTAACGTTCCTCCGCATCGGCCACGCCGGTGGTGTCGAGAATCTGGTCAACCGATTTGGTGATAGAACGGGGAGTAATGCCATGCGCTTCGTTGTATTGCTGCTGAATGGTGCGACGTCTTGCGGTTTCATCAAGCACTTCACGAATGGAGCGGGTGATAACATCGGCATAAAGCACCACAAATCCGTCAAGGTTGCGGGCGGCCCTGCCGGCAATCTGCATCAGCGAACGGGTGTTGCGCAAAAAGCCCTCCTTGTCGGCATCAAGAATGGCCACGAGGGATACTTCAGGAAGATCGAGCCCTTCACGAAGCAGGTTGACCCCGACAAGCACATCAATATCTCCCACCCGGAGTTCCCTGAGAATCTGCATCCGCTCCAGGCTCTTGATCTCCGAGTGCAGGTAGCGCGAACGAATCCCCGTTTTTCTAAAAAAGTCGTGCAGATCTTCCGACATTCTTTTGGTCAGGGTCATGACCAGCACTTTATGGCCTTTTGCGGTGTGGAGACGAATTTCAGCCAGAAGGTTGTCGATTTGACCTGCCACAGGACGAACTTCTACCGGAGGGTCAAGCAGGCCGGTAGGGCGAACAAGCTGCTCGACCACCAGGCCACCGGAACGGAGCAGTTCATGGTCACTCGGAGTGGCACTGACACAGATAATCTGCGGCACCATAGCCTCAAATTCCTCGAAACGGAGCGGACGGTTATCGAGCGCCGAAGGGAGCCGGAATCCATGCTCCACCAGAATGTTTTTACGGGAGCGGTCTCCGCCGTACATCCCCCGTATCTGCGGCAGCGTCACATGCGATTCATCAACGACAACAAGGTAGTCTGAAGGGAAATAATCGAGCAGACAGCAGGGGCGCTCTCCGGAAGGACGGCCCGAAAGATGCTTTGAGTAATTTTCAATGCCGGAACAGTAACCAAGCTCTTTCATCATTTCAAGGTCATAGCGGGTGCGCTCTTCAATTCTGCGTGCTTCGAGAAAGCGGTTTTCGTCACGGTAATAGTTCAACCTCTCCGCCAGCTCATTTTCAATGGAGAGCATCGCCACCTTGAGTTTTTCTTCGTCAGCGACAAACTGCCGGGCGGGATAGATAAAGGCATATCGTTCAACACCGAGCACCTCTCCGCTGTGAATGTCAAAGGTCTGGATACTTTCGATTTCAGAGCCAAAAAACTCAATGCGGAGGGCAAGTTCTTCATGTGCGGGCACAAGGTCAATGATATCCCCCCTGACGCGAAACTTCCCGGAAGTTGGCTGAACATCATCGCGGATGTAATGGAGAGCAATCAGCTCCTTCAAAAAGAGATCGCGATCTTTTTCCATTCCGGAGCGGAGTTCGATAATCTGCGCTTTCCAGTCTTCAGGAGAGCCGAGACCGTAAATGCAACTGACAGAGCTCACCACAATAACATCCTTCCGGCCACTGAGCAAAGAGCTGGTCGCTTTGAGCCGGAGCCGCTCAATCTCGTCGTTGATGCGCAGGTCTTTGGCGATGTACTTGTCGAGAGAAGGGAGATAGGCTTCGGGCTGATAAAAATCGTAATAACTTATAAAATATTCGACCGCATTGTCGGGAAAAAACTGTTTGAGTTCTCCATACAACTGCGCGGCAAGGGTCTTGTTATGGCTCATCACCAGAACAGGCCGGTCGAAACGGGCAATAACATTTGAAATGGTAAAGGTCTTTCCCGACCCGGTCACACCGAGCAGTGTCTGCCAGGGATTTCCCGAACGAACCCCTTCACAAAGGGCGTCAATGGCTTTCGGCTGGTCACCCGCCGGACTGTAAGGACTGACAAGATTATATATTCCGCTCCCGTTCACCTGCATAAAAAACACTCCGCACTTGATAGTTGTTTCACTTCCCTTCTTTCTGCCCTACAAAAGAACTATTAATGCTGTTTGTTAGTTCTTCCACAATGATTATCTACCGGTACGGCGTAAACTGTCTCCATCCCTTGCAAGCCCCTCCTGAACAGATGGCTTTTGAGAGCATCTTTTTAAAAAAGGTCATTCAGGGCGGTTGCAATTTTCCGCTTTTAATCCCATTATTATCTTTTTTTTTTGATGCCGGATACTTTTCGAAGAGTTATAACGCGCCATATCCCCATATTCACCATCGGGATACTTTTTTTGCATTTAATTTCCTGTAAACCCATGATCAACAAAGAGAAGCCTTATCCATACACAACCGTTCCCGGAGACTCGCTCCACACAAGAATCTATACGCTCAAAAATGGACTGACGGTCTATATGAGCCCTTACCATGACGAACCGAGAATCTACACCTCCATTGCCGTCCGCGCAGGAAGCAAGAATGACCCGGCGGAGACCACCGGTCTTGCACACTATCTTGAGCACATGCTCTTCAAAGGAACGGATTCACTTGGCTCTCTCGACTATGCAAAAGAGCACACCGCACTCGAAAAAATTTCTGAACTCTATGAGCAGTACCGCGCTACCGAAGATATAGAAAAACGGGCGGCGATCTACAAGGATATCGACAGCATATCCAACGTGGCGGCAACCTATACCGTCCCAAACGAATACGACAAGATTCTGGGCTCAATCGGCGCTCAGGGCACCAATGCCTACACCTGGGTCGAACAGACCGTCTATGTCAACGATATTCCCTCAAACAAGCTCGACCAGTGGCTCTCCATGGAGGCAGAGCGCTTCCGCAATCCGGTGATGAGGCTTTTTCATACGGAACTCGAAACCGTCTATGAAGAGAAGAACATGACGATGGACAGTGACAGCCGGAAAATATGGGAAAATCTTTTTGCCGGACTTTTCAAGAAACACACCTACGGCACCCAGACCACCATTGGCAAGGCGGAGCATCTGAAAAATCCCTCGATCCGCAATGTCGTCAACTACTACCATACCTACTATGTGCCGAACAACATGGCGCTCTGCATTGCCGGAGATTTTGATCCGGATGCAACCATAAAACTGATCGACAAAAAGTTTTCGGTGCTTCAGTCCAAAGAGGTGCCTCACTTTACCCCGCCTGTCGAAGATGCAATCACTGAACCTGAAGTCATCAAGGTAAAAGGGCCTGAATCGGAAGAGATCGTTATCGGATTCCGCTTTAATGGAATCAACAACTCTGATGCCGATTACATCACGCTTACCGACAAGATACTGTTCAACCAGACCGCTGGCCTTATTGACCTTAACCTGAACCAGCAGCAGAAGGTACTCGATGCCGGTTCAATGTTGATCATGATGAAAGATTACTCCGCCCATATTCTGAGTGGAAAACCAAGAGAGGGCCAGAGCCTCGACGAAGTAAAGGAGATGCTGCTCACGCAGATTGAACTGCTCAAAGAGGGAAAGTTTCCAGACTGGCTGCTTGAAGCAGCAATCAATGATATGAAAATTGAGCAACTCAAGCTCTATGAAAGCAATCGGGGGCGCGTTGAAGCCTACGTTGATGCGTTTGTTTGGGGTATGGCCTGGCCCGATCATGTTATCCAGCTCGAGCGTCTCCAGAAAATCACCAAAGAGGATCTTGTCGCATTTGTCAGGAAGCACTACAGCTCGAACTATGTCGCGATCTACAAGGAACACGGTACCCCCAAGAGCGAGACGAAGATCCAGAAGCCACCGATCACTCCGCTGAAGATGAACCGGAACAGTTCGTCACCGTTTGCCGAAAAACTTCTGGCGCTGAAATCCGAAAAAACTGAGCCTGTTTTTCTTGACTATACCAAAGATATCGGTTTTTTTGATGTCAATCCATCCATTAAGCTGAACTATCTGCAGAACAACGAAAACGAGCTCTTCTCGCTCTATTATGTTTTCGATATCGGAAAAAACAACAGCAAAACAATCGAGCTTGCCCTCGAATACCTCTCCTATCTCGGAGCTGGCGATCTTACTCCTGCTGAATTCAGCCAGGAGCTCTACAAGATCGGCGCAAGCTTTTCGGCATTTACGTCTGACGATTACGTCTACCTGAAGCTTTCGGGACTTCAGAAAAACTCCGCTGCCGCCATTCGACTGCTTGAAAATCTTCTTGTTGATGCAAAACCCGACAAGGAGGCGCTTGAAAAGCTGAAAGCCGGTACACTGAAAGAGCGTACCGATGCCAAGCTGGCCAAGAAGAAGATTCTCTTTGAGGCAATGACCAATTATGGCAAATACGGTCCATCTTCGCCCTTCACCAACATCCTCAGCAATAAGGAGCTTGAAAAAGTCACCTCAAAAGAGCTGCTTGATGAAGTGCACAACCTCCTGCAATACAAGCACAGGGTGCTCTACTACGGCCCTGCAACGTCAACGGAGGTGCTCAGTGAATTGCGTTCGGTACGCCATTACCCCGAGTCGTTCAAGACACCACCGGTCAGCGACCCGTTCCATGATCTTGAGCAGCAGGAGAATCTTGTCTATGTCGTCAATTACGATATGACCCAGGCGGAGGTCATTCTCATGACAAGGGATCAGCTCTACAATCCGTCCATACTCCCCCTCTCCACCCTCTTCAACGAATATTACGGAGGCGGGATGTCGTCCGTCGTCTTCCAGGAGCTGCGCGAAGCCAAAGCGCTCGCCTACTCTGTTTTTTCGGTCTACAAAACGCCGAAACAGAAGGATGAGCACAACTATATTGTCAGCTATATCGGTACCCAGGCCGACAAACTGCCCGAAGCGCTCGATGGTATCAGCATTTTGATGAACAAGCTGCCTGAATCACCCGAACTTTTTGCTTCGGCCCAAAACGGCATTCTGCAGAAAATTTCAACCGAGCGGCTGACGAGAACAGAGATTCTTTTCAATTACGAAGAGGCTGTCCGACTGGGGCACGACCATGATATCAGGAGGGATATTTATCGTGAAGCGGCCCGGTTCACCCTGGCCGATATTGAAAAATTTCACAATGACCATTTCAGGAACAAAAAACATGTCATGCTGGTGCTTGGCAAGAAAAAGGAGCTTGACATGAAAACCCTGAAGAAGTATGGCACCGTGAAAGAGCTTTCGCTGAAGGATATTTTTGGCTATTAATGAAGATTCTCGACAAGTATATATTCAGGCAGTTTGCAAAGGCTTTTCTTTTTACCTCCATAGCCTTTGTCTGCCTGTTCGTTCTCGTCAATATGGTTGAAAAACTTGATGAGTTCATGGACAAAAATATCTCTCTGTGGGACGTTGTCCGTTATTACACCCTGTCGATACCCTCCATCATTCTGGTCATCTCTCCAGTGAGCGCCCTGCTTTCTTCAATTCTTGTTGCCGGAAGACTCTCCTTTTCAGGCGAACTTCCGGCAATACGCTCTGCCGGTGTCAGTATGCGCCAACTGCTGACCCCCTTTTTTATCGGTGGTATGGCTATTCTTGTGCTGAATATTTTCAACGCATGGTGGATCTCGCCCTCGGCGTTTACCGAAAAGAATACTTTTGAACAGCGCTATTTAAAAAAAAATCCCTCTGAGCCTCACAACAACAGCAACATCCATATTCTCGAACCGGGAAAACGGATGGTGTCGATAGGACTCCTTAATGCGGACTGCTCTACGCTCAGCACGGTTTCTATCGAGGAGTTCAGTGGTACAAAACTCATATCACGAACCGATGCCGATACCATGCGCTACGAGCCGAAAAAGAGCGAGTGGGTGATGCAGAACGCTTCAACCCGTTTTTTTACCGGAAAGAGTGAAGCATTTCATTTCAACAAGTTAAAACCGCTGAAACTTGCTCTTTCGCCGCACTCACTGGCGGAACTTAATGTCCAGCCAGATGAAATGAACATCATCCGCCATTACCAGTACCTTGAAAAAAAACAGAGTGCCGGTTTTTCAGGGCTTGAGCGCTCAATGGTAAAGTTTCACAACAAAATTGCCCTGCCATTCGCCTCTCTTGTCATCATTCTCATCGGCGTTCCACTTTCGGCCAAAAGAAAGCGGGGAGGGCTTGCCACTGAAATAAGCATCACCCTTTTGGCCGGATTTCTCTTTATTGGAGTGCAAAAAACCAGCGCAATCGCCGGATACCAGGGAATCATCGACCCGATGCTCGCCGCATGGCTCCCGAATATCCTCTTTCTCGGCATTGGCTACGCCATTTATAAAAACGGTATCGACTGAGCCTCATGGACGCCGCAATTTATAACTTCCTGGCAGCAATGGCGTCAGCGACTGTACGGATTATGGAGAGTATCTCCGGTGTTGCGTTTTCGCAGACCTGATCGAGCGATTCTGTAAAGCTTTTGTTTGCGCTATCATCTGCTCCATCGCTGACAACCCTGAGTACAAGAGAGGGTATGTTGAACCGGGAGGCAATATCTGCAACAACGGCCGACTCCATATCAACCAGATCGGCACCCTCTCTGGCAAGTTGCTGGCTGAGTAAGGTGCTATTAACAAAACTGTCTCCCGTTGCGATTGTTACCCACTCAACCTCAGGGTACCCGGATGAAACGGTATTGCGGATGTTGGCATCAACGAGCTTCTTTACAGGCGGCTGAATTTGTCCGACAGGCAAAATACCTGGTTCCCAACGCACAAAGCCTGATGGCTCCTGCGCACCGTAATCGGATGTCCATGTCTGTGCTGCTGCGAAAAGCACCCCGCGCTTGAGAGAGTGAAGCCCACCGGCGGAGCCAAACAGGATAATGACATCAGGCCTGGTAGCCAAAATGTATTGTGTTATTGCATACGCAGCATTTACCTTTCCCATTCCGAGCATACCTACAAAGAGGGTATGCTTATCAAGTTTACCCTTATAAATGACGAGATCGGGATAAAGCGGGTGACTTTTTTCAACAACATGCGCCTTTAATAGTGGTTCAACTTCCTGTGACATCGGCGTCAGAAAAAGGATGCTTGAGTTTTTTCTTGTACTATGACCTGCAAAAGTATCAATGACAGCCCAAGCATCGGGAGATTGTATTGAGACCATAAAAAAAGCACAAATTACAGCAAAAAAGAGTTTGAACATCTACTTGTTATTTATTTAAACTGTTCTATGACAAAATATTATCAGGTTGAGAATATGTCCATTCTGGTTCCCGGACCGATCGAACCATTGAAAAACTTTATAAAAGCCATTTTTCCGCCAGACTGTTTTATAGCACCGATAGGCACTATTCAGCCCTGTGGTGATTAAACAAAAAATAGGCAACAGCAATGGAAATTATAATAGAGGCAAGACCAATCATTGCATAAAAATCTGTTTTATGCAGATCAAGAGTTATCACTTTGTTTGCCACTGCAATGACCGCAATCTGCAGTATCTCAAGAAAGGGGATTTTGTTGGAGTGAATTATTATAACTATTGACTTGATAAGTTCGTAACCAACCACAATAATTAAAATCTTTTCATATATCGAAAACATCCCGTCTATATCGAGCACAAAATAAAGTGGGTCTGGTGACAATAATTGCAAGCACCAATAGTACGCAAGATGTACCGACCCAAAAAACATACTGGCCACAAGAAGTATAATCAAAAACAGCAAAACATGTTTTGTGACCTTAACAAGAAAATGCGTTACGACTTCGCTCATAATGATGTTAATAGTTATATGAATAAATAAAATCCAAAGATATTATATGTACATTTACAGCAGAATAAAACGGTTATTACTGCAAATAAAATATTAAAATGCTTAAGGGAAGGATCGATAAGCAGATTTATCTTTTTTCTTATTGTACAGAGAGTGTAGCGCTATTATTTTCCTAAAAATTTATTTACCCTGTTTTCAGCATTCTCACGAATATTGAAGTAGTAAAACCAATAATCGAACATGTGGTACATTCCAGGACCAAGCGCTGCAAAATTGATTGAGATTCCTTCCGGAGTTTTGATAGTTGCCGAATAAGCTTCTTCGGCTGTGCTGCATAGTAATAGTCCACTGGAACGATCAACCCTGGCATCGGCATATTGCGGCACCTTGCGAAAGTGCGTCAACGTATCGCTTAAATGCCCAGGTTCAACATTGTCATTATAAGGCATCAATGAACCAAGTCCTTGAGCGGTTGTTGCTACCGTTTCGTCCCGTGTCCAGGTGATTGGATTGATTACCAGGTCTGGCGAAACGGCAAGAGCACTCTTTTGATAGCGATCTCGCCACATGGGGGATCGGGTGTTGAAGGAGATGATGACTCCGGTATCATTTGGCCCGGTAGCAAATTTAAGCTTTTGGCTTTGGTTGGGAATACCTTTATTTGCATTGTCCAAAAAGAGCTGTTGAACATGACCACCGATCAAGTAGGCGGCAATCATTCGATTATAAACTTTCGGATTTCTGGCTATATCAGGCAACAACAGCATCAAAATACCTGAACCCTGCGAATGAGCAGCCAGAATAAATGGACGCCCATTGTTAAAGTGCTTTATATAGTAGTCAAAGGCTGCTTTTACATCGTGCAGAGGCTCTTTTTTAACGTTACCCATAATTGAGGGAACATTAGCCTGCCGGTAATAAGGTGCATACAGGTTGCCAACGGTTTCAAAGGCTGTTGCCTGTGTTTCAAAGGTTAAGCGTGCACCTTTGACCATTGAGGTATCAGTAATTGCGCAAATATGGGGTATTGCCTTGGGATCTACCGGGGCTTTCGGATTGTCGGGAGTGCTTTTATTACCCCAAACAGTCGGGTAAACATAAAAGACATCAACAGCTTTTACCGGTGCAGGCAACGAGAGCCAATGATCTGCTTTGGAATAATCGGTTGGAATTATTTTTTCATGCTGTTTTTCCTTGCTGTAGCCTGGATGAGCGATAAAGAGACCAAGAAATACCAGACAAAAGCGCCACCTTTTAATATTCGGGGTTGCCAAAAAACTTCCTGCCAGCAATGTCAAGAGTAATTTTTTCATAATGAATAATGGCTGAAATGGTGAAAAAAATATCCTGTATATCCTTTGCCAATAGGTCTTCCTCTCCATGACTTTACGTTATCACCTATCGTTATCTTGTACTCTTCAGCTTCCGACAAATCAGTTTCGTTTTTTTTGAAAAGCAAAAGAACCGTCGGATCCTCTTTGTCTAAAACTGTTAGACATGCCACCTCCTGCTCTCCGCCAGCAGTAACCCTGAAAAGTTTTATCTGGCCTGCAACAGTTTTCATATCTGGCGGCTCACCGAACTTGAGCCTGACAGCCGGTGAAGAAGCAATAAACAGTGGATTTTCGATGGTATCCGATACCGATATACCAGAATTTACCGACAGTGATAACGTGTCTGCCACTGCAAATTCAGAAAAGGGAAAAGTTCCACAAGCCACAATACCGGCTATAAAAAAAGATTGAAAAACGGTTTTTTTCATTTTTTTTCAACAACAAGAGGCTTTTTTTCACTGCTACGCAACACTGTCCGACTCTCAACAGCATGCAAGTCGGGCATACCCGTCAAAAACATTGACAAGGTTACAACCATAAGTTTTTGTCCTGCTGACATCTTTTTCATATACAATCCTGTTCTGAGTTAAACGCAAGTTTTCCAATTCCGTCTTTTTGCAAAAAAACCGGCTCTTTACGCACTTTCCGCTGAAGCACACTCTTCGACCGGTTACCTCCAGCCTCCGCCAAGTGCGCGGTAAAGATCTGACATGGCTGTAAGATGCTGACTGCGGACACTGGCAAGGTCCAGGTCGGCCTGGAGCGAGTTGCTCTGGGCTGTAAGCACATCAAGATAGGTGGCCATGCCTGCCGTAAAGAGCAATCCGGCATTGTCAACCGCTTTGTGCAGTGTTGTGGAGCGCTGTTCAACAAAAACTTCCTGCTCTTTTACCTTATCGAGCTTTACGAGAGCGTTGGATACATCACCGACAGCCTGGATCACTGCTGACTTGAATAAGAGTTCAGCTTTGTCCCGCACTATTTTAGACTGATTGTACTGCGCTTTCAACTGCCCCCTCTGGAATATCGGTTGAAGCAGTCCCCCCTGCACCGAGCCAAGGAGTGCGCCGGGCAGATTGAACCAGTCACTTGCCTTGACGGCCTCAACTCCGCCTTTCGCCGAGAGCGTAAGCGATGGGTAGAGACTGGCTTTTGCTGTACCCATATCAGCATGAGCACCCCGCAAAGCGAGCTCAGCTTCACGGACATCCGGCCGGTTCTGCAGCAGGGCTGAAGGGATACCGGCGGGGAGCGAATCGGCAACTTTTGTAGAAAGGAGAGTACGCTCACGCTTTATATCGCCGGGCATACTTCCACAAAGAATACTGAGGGCATTTTCCTGCGCCGATATTTTCTGTTCAAGAACCGGCAGCGATCCTGCTATATTTTGACGCAAAGCCTCCTGCTGCTGAATACCGAGTGATGTCCCCTGCCCTGCATCGAACTGCAGACGTATCATTTTGAGGGTGGTATCGGCAAAATCAAGGTTTTTCCTTGAAATCTCAAGCTGTGTATCAAGCATGAGCAGATTGTAATAGCCGGAGGCGACCTCCGCCACCAGTTTGGTGCGGACGGCCTTGGCGGCTTCCCCTGTTTTCAGATAGTTGGCAAGAGCTGATTTTTTTTTGCTGCGTATCTTTCCCCAGATATCTGCTTCCCACTGCAAAACTCCTCCAGCCAGATACTGGTTGCTCTTCGACTTTGTGTACTGCACCTCAACGTTCAATGTCGGAAGCTGTCCAAGCTGGGCCACATTAAGACTCTCATGAGCATAATCGATATTTTTCAGTGCAATCTGCATGTCGATATTATGTGCCACTGCACTATCAATCAACGCCAGGAGCTTGCTATCCGCGAAAAAGGCTTTGTAAGGCAGCAAGGCAACAGAGCTGTCAGCAGGACTCTCTTTTGCTATCGACTTGCCCCCCCGGTAACCCTCAGGGAAGGCTACGTCAGGTTGTTTGTACTCGTGGGTTACACCGCAGGCCGTAAGACCGCCACAAGTCACAAAAAGAATTACAGAAAAAAGCTTTTTTTTCATAGGTGTACCGTTCATAAAATGTTAGCTGTCATGATTTCATTGCCCTGTGTGCCTTCTCCTGGCTCTGAACCTCATCGATAAGCTCTGCCACTTCAACAATGGGTACCGGGGTACCGGTAAGACGTTCCTGAAGGTACTGGAAGGTGATAAAGAGCACCGGGATGATAAAGATGCCGAGCATAGTCCCGAAGACCATGCCTCCGATAGCAGCCGCACCAATGGAATGGTTGCCCATGGCTGACGGGCCTGAAACAAACATCAGCGGCAGTAGTCCGGCAATAAAGGCCAGCGCTGTCATGAGAATCGGCCTCAGCCTTGCCTTGGCACCCTGAATAGCCGAGGCGGCAAGTGAGCTGCCGGCAAGCCTGCGCTGCATGGAAAACTCAACAATCAGGATTGCATTCTTGGCAAGCAGCCCCATCAGCATGATGATGGCAACCTGCACATAAATGTTGTTTGCAATTCCGGCAAGCTTGATGGCGATAAAGACTCCGAGCATCCCTGTCGGAATGGAAAGCATCACCGCCAAGGGAAGAATGTAGCTTTCGTAAAGCGCGGCAAGGAGAAAATAGACAAAGATCAGGGAAAGCGAAAAAATAACAACCTGACCACCACTCGATTCAATTTCTTCACGGCTCTGTCCTTTCCAGTCATAGGAGTAGCCGGAGGGTAGAGTCGTTGTTGCAACCTGTTCTACTGCCTTGATAGCCTGACCTGTGCTGAAGCCCGGCTTGACAGAGGCATTGATAGCAATAGCATTAAAGAGATTAAAATGGTCAACGGTTTCAGTGCCATAGACCCGTTTCATGGTTATCAGAGAGTTGAGCGGCACCATGTTGCCACTGGAGTTACTGACAAAAATGTTGTTCAGGGAGGAGAGGTTGGCACGATCGACCGGAGCAGATTGAATGAGTACCCGGTAGTATTTACCGAAACGGTTAAAATCAGATGCCTGCTTGCTGCCTAAAAAAGACTGCATGACGGCCATAAGATCATTGACGTTGACGCCGAGCTGAGCGGCCTTGATATTATCAACAACAAGCTCATACTGCGGATTGGTCGTTTTGAAGTTGGTTAAGGCAAATCCGATTTCCGGCCTTTTCATCAGGGCGCTGATAAAGCCTTTTGAGATTTCACTGAACTTGCTGAGAGAGCCTCCGGTTCGATCCTGCAATACAAACTCAAGCCCGCTGACCACACTGAAGCCCGCAACAGTAGGCTGTGCGAGAGCAAAACAGGTTGCTTCGCCGCCGTTGAGTTTTTTGTTGAATGTATCAATGACCTTCGAAATCTTTCCATCGGGGCCCCTGTGCTTTGGCTCTTTGAGCTGAACGAAAAGCAGACCTGAAGAGGGACTCGAGGCTGCGGTAAGGATATTAAAGCCGGTAATCGACACGACCTCCTCCACCGAAGGCAGGGCTTTGATGGTTGCTGCCGCTTTGTCGAGTGCCTTTACTGTCCGGGTAAAAGAGGAACCAGGTGGCGTGGTGACGGAAACGAGCACGAACCCGTTGTCTTCATCGGGTATAAAGCCGGTCGGCGTCGTCACGAAAAACAGAGCAACAATGGCAAACAGCAGACCCAGCAGTGAATAGGTGAGCTTTTTATTGCGGATCAGATAGATAAGTGAACCGAGGTATTTCTGTTTCATTACCTCGAATCCGGCATTGAAAGCTGTGAAAAAACGATGGGCTGCTCCACCTGACTTTTTACGTTCACCAGAGTTTCCGCCACCATCAGAGGTATGAGGATTTTTAAGAAAAAGAGCGCAGAGTGCAGGGCTCAACGTCAGAGCGTTGACCGCAGAGATAAAAATGGAAAAAGCAAGAGTAAAAGCGAACTGCCGGTAAAAAATGCCCGATGAGCCATCAAGAAAACCAACCGGAACAAAAACCGATATCATGACCAGAGTGATGGAGATGATGGCCGTCGTGATTTCCCTCATGGCTGTGCCTGTAGCGATCTTTCCAGAGTAGTGCTTACCCTCCATCTGGGCATGAACCGCCTCAACGACCACAATGGCATCGTCGACGACAATACCGATGGCAAGAACCATACCGAAAAGGGTCAACACATTGATGGAAAACCCAAGAATGTTTATGAAAAAAAATGTGGCGACAATTGCAACAGGAACAGCAATGGCAGGGATGAGTGTTGAGCGCACATCCTGAAGAAAGAGAAAAACAACAATAAAAACCAAAATAAAGGCTTCGACAAGCGTGTGCAAAACCTGCTCGATCGATTCATCGACAATCTTTTTGGTGCTGGAAGGAATGGTATAGCTGAGCCCGTCAGGGAATGATTCGGCCTGCCTGACAAGTGCTTTTCGAACACCGATTTCAACCTGGTTGGCATTCGATCCCGGAGCCTGATAGACCGCAAAGCAACAAGCCGGCAATCCATTTGCCTTTGAATCCATAGCATAGCTATAGGCGCCGAACTCAACACGTGCGATAGCACCAAGCCTGAGCAACGAACCATCAGGATTCGCACGAATGACCATCTGCTCATAATCACCGGGATATTTATTCTTTCCCTTGTATTTTATGACATACTGCATCGGCTCTGAACTGTTCTCGCCTAAAGAACCGGGAGCAGCTTCGAGGTTCTGGCTTTGTATTGCCGTGGTAACCTGTTGCGGAGTCACTCCATAAGCCGCCATCTTTTGAGGGTTCAGCCAGATGCGCATTGAGTAGTCCCTATTGCCAAAAATTGACACCTGACCTACGCCTGACACCCTTGACAGATCGTCGACCATATTGATTTTGGCATAGTTCATCAGGAATACCTGGTCAAATGCCTTTGACGTACTCTTCAGACTGACAATCATGGTCTGGGCTGTCATGGCCTTAAAGGTTTGAATGCCCATCTGGACGACCTCGTTAGGTAACTGGCTGGTCGCCTGAGCAACCCGGTTCTGTACGTTTACCGCCGCCTGATCAGGACTTGTCCCCTGCTTGAAATAGACCGTGATGGAAAGTGAACCATCATTAGCCGAGGTTGAGGTCATGTAGGTCATGTTGTCAACCCCGTTTATCGCAGCTTCGAGCGGAGGGGCGACTGAACGTCCTACGGTTTCTGCACTGGCACCGGGATAGACAGCCGTTACCTTAACACTTGGAGGAGCAATATCGGGAAATCTGGTAATCGGAAGCTGAGTGATACCGAGAATGCCGAGAATGACCAGAATGACTGATATGACGGTGGCAAGAACCGGCCTTGGTATAAAGCGTTCAAACATGGTCAACCGGGTTTAGCGTTATCATTTCGATCTGTTTATCGTTTCTCCTCTTTCTCATTTACGCACCTCGTTAGCAGAGGCATTTGCTACAACTGGTGAAACTGCGGTGACAGGCTTGATAACAGCCCCATCCTTCAGCTTGTCGATACCAATCTTGACAATGACTGCTCCCGGAGTGAGACCGTCGGTGACAACGTAATTATCACCGCTTTTCGCGGCAATGGTTATTACCTGTTTCTTTACAATACCTCCAGGGCCAACAACACCAACCAATAGCTTATCCTGCAAATCTACTGTGGCAGTCTGAGGTACCAGTAAAGCATTATGGTAGAGCGTTTCAATAACCACTTTTCCGATACTGCCAGCGCGAAGGAGGGCATTGGGATTAGGGAAGAGCGCCCGAACCCTCATCGACCCAAAACCCTGATCAAACTGCCCACTGATCGTACCGAGCGACCCTTTTTCAGCATAGCTGGTTCCGTCCGCCATGACAAAAGTGACCGGGGAGACCTTTTTTACCTTTTCCTGTATGGTATTGCCAGCATACTGCTCGCGAAACTGCATGAAGGCCAACTCACTCATGCTGAAATTGGCATAAATGCTACTGACATCGCTCAAGGAGGCAAGCACGCTCTGCTGGTTTTTGCTGACCAGATTTCCCTGACGAAACAAGATTTTTCCGATGTATCCGCTCATCGGTGCTTTGATAGTGGTATACTCAAGATTAACCCTGGCTGAACGGGCTGAAGCTTTCAACTGTTCAACCGTCGCAGTTGCAGCTTGTGTGGCGATCTTTGCTGTTTTGAGCTGAATATCAGAGACAACGTTGCCCTGAACCAGCGGAACAAGCTTTTCCTCATTCAGCTTTGCAGTAGCAAGCGATGCTTCAGCCGAATGCTGGGCCGCAAGTGCACTGTTGTACTGCTCGCGGTAAACCCTGTCGTCAATCTTGAAAAGCGCCTGCCCTGCTTTGACAAACGCACCTTCATCGACACAGATTGCACTGAGCGTTCCGTCGACCTGGGGACGGATATCGACGTTACCCTTTCCCTCAAGCATTGCAGAATATTCGGTTGCAACCACTGCGTCGGAAGGATTAATCGTCACAACCGGCAGGGCTTGCCTCATATTCTTCATGCCATCGATCTTCGCGTTTTTCTGACCACACCCGGAAAAAAGCATCGGCAGGCAGACGCCGAGAAGCAAAGGAATGGCTAAAAAATGGTCTAATTTGGTTTTTCTTATCATGTCAGTAATTCTTTTAGCCCTGTAATTAATTTTACCGAAGAAGTATAACTGAAGTTTTCAGGCATGCCCTTTACCCTGTTCATAAAAAAACTTTGCGTAGTATTTGCAAAAAAAACAAATAAAATTCACCAAGAAATAACAATTGTTTACAATCAACCGAAAAGATCGCTTTTGAAGACAATACCATGACTTCATAGCAACACAACAAACAATTATCGGGGAGTAGTAACGTTGTTATACAATCGGCTGATAAATCATTGCATCAATATTGCCAGGAATGAATTCAGTCGGTGTAATCCCTGTCAGCCGTTTAAATACTTTTGTAAAATATGATTGTTCTTCAAAACCGAGTTGAAAGGCGATCTCCTTGAGGCTGAAATCCGTGACAAGAATCATCCGTTTTGCCTCCGTAATGACACGATCCATGATGACTTGGGAGACATATTTGCCGGTATGAATCAGAACAATCTCGCACAACTTGCGGGCTGAGACTCCAATTGTTTTGCTATAGTAGCTTACTCTGTGCTCTGTATAAAATTTTTCTTCGAGGAGAACAGCAAATTGTTCCAAAATAGCTTCTGATTTACTCAGGGAGTGCGGCTTTAACATTGATTGAAGAATTCGCAACTCATCAATTTTTACAATAAAAGCCGCAAGAAGATACTGAAGCGCATTTGGAATATATTGGTCTGCCTGCCCGGATTCGTAACAAAGCAGTCCAAGATAAGACTCTATGATGGCTGCTTGTTCCTCTGTTGTGTAAAGAATACTACTGCTGCTACATTTAGAAAAGATCCGATGTAAAGCATTTTGTAAAAACTCTGCCCTGAACATGATGACAGTGGCCTTGCAATCACGCGAAGGATAAATACTGTGAATACATGCAGTAGGAATGCTTACAAGGCTATGCTTTGGCAACTCGACGCTCTCGCCATCCGCAACATAGACGGCTGTTCCATACCGAAACCATATAATTTCGTGGTATGCGTGTCGATGCGTCTCTGAATTGCTGCAATTGAGAGACGCAAGTGCCTCAAAGCCCATATCGATAAACATGAACTGACCCTCGAGCTTATCCAAATCTCCAGGTACAATCGGCACACCATTCAACGTAGAGATACTCATTTCATTACTCGGCAAGGTTACAAAATCGGTGCAACATCTTCCATTTTATCAAGCAAAACTAATTTTTTTTAATAATACTTCCTTACATGAAAAAAATCAAAGCACTAAATATCATTTTTTAGAACAGTTGCTGGAAATAATATCCATATTTTTCGCAATAGTCACGATTTGAACCAATCACCATCAGCCTATAAGCTGATACGACTGAAAAGGGTGGTTACACAGGCGGCAAGAAGTCGAAAATCAACTGGTTTTACCAGATTGATATCTGCTCCAGCCTTGATCTTGGCGGGGACGGTAGTAGAGGAGAGTGGATCTGAGAGCGTGATGATGCGCATGATTGTGTTTTTTCTTGCGTATTCGGCCACAACCAGGCCATTCTGATCGAAAAGATCACTATCAATAATAGCAAGTGCATAGGGTTCTTCAAAAACCTGCCGATAAAAATCATAAGCCGAACCAACCCCTGTAACCGTGTATCCATCAAGCATGAGATGGTTGACCATGCTTCTTCGAAGAGAAGAGTCACCTTCGACAACAATGACCTGTTTAAGGAGGTTTTTTTCGATCGTATGTGATTGATTCATAAAAAGTTCACGATAATTGACTGCCTCAAAAAGAGATATGCTGCGCCGTATTATAGCGATAAAACAACAAGAGGTGCAACACATTAATTATCATTTTTTAGCACAATCAACGCGATATCTGTCAGGCAAGTGACCGTGGACGTTTTTGTGGAAAGTCAGCAGGGAGTCAATCGACGATGATATCGGCCAAGAAGATGTAGCCGACAGCATGGGAGGTCTTGATGGGAGAGAGAATGCTGTGAGATTCTATTTTATGACGCAAGCGGTTAATAAGGGATTGCAGTGAGTGGTTGCCGGATTCGTTGTTTAAGTAACCGAGCCGGGCAAGCAGTTCGGGGCGTGTGACAACGGCGTTCGGGTTGATGACAAGCAGGTTTATGAAGTCAAACTCTTTAGTGGTCAGTGCAATGCTTTGCCCCGTCGGGGTTTGCAGAATCCATTTTGAGCTGATGAGGCGCCAGGGTAGTGATGATGTTGATTCGAGCGTTGCACTGGCGAACAGCGGCGGGATTGATTGAGGTGCAAGGCGACTGAGCAGCGTTGCGATGGAGGCTGAAAGCTGGCGAAAATCGACCGGTTTTATGAGATAGATATCCGCCCCGGCCTGATGACCGGCAAGTTGGTCTTCGATGGTAACTCGAGCAGTAAACATTATAATCCGCATGTCAGTATTTTTTCTGACGTATTCAGCAAGAACAAGACCGCTCTGGTCGGGGAGACCAACGTCGAGGATGGCTACAGCATAGGGTTTTGCAAACATAAGCTGGTAAAATTCATGCGCTGTGCTTACTCCGGTGACCTGGTATCCGTCAAGTGTCAGATATTTGACAACGCTGTTGAGAAGAGGTTTGTCGTCTTCGACAATGATTATTCCGCTGTTATTCGGCACAATATCTTTTGTCATTATCTTGAGAAAAGTTTTTTTGTGATTTTCAAATGGCGAGAGGGATGCGTATGGTCGCCGTGATGGTTGAGTGTTGGGCACTGAGCCTTACCTGACCGTTATGCTGTTCAATGATTTGCCGTACAAGCCAGAGTCCGACGCCGGCTCCTCCAGTATCGTGGCTGTTAACACCTCGTGAATATTTATCAAAGAACTCTTCTCCTTCTTTGCTCGTGAAGGCCACTCCCTTATTTTTAATGGTGATAACTGCTTCAAGCTGTTCGATGTGGCTTTCGATGTAAACAGGTGAACCGGACAGAGAATATTTACGGGCATTGTCAAGGAGATTAAAAAGAGCTGTTTTAAGGTATTGAGGATCACCGACAATAGTCTGAAGATCGGGAGCCTCAGTGTAGGAAAAAGTTTGAAGAGGCCACATTGCCCGCATGAGTACAACCTGTGACGAAAGAAAGGATGCAAGCGCAATCTCCTTTACCCCGTCTTGTATATTAGGTTCCGTGAGACGACTGCGTTCCAATGAAACATCCATCACTTCAACAAGCCGGTCAACAGCAAGATGCATGGCGGTAAGTTCTTCATCGTATCCGCACGGTTTTCCGGTTTCCTGAAAATCAATGATGTCAAGGTTGCCGCTGATAACAGCAAGGGGGGTTCGATATTCATGTGACAACATCGAAAGAAAGCGATGCTGCTGTTCAAGAGCCTGTCGTTCGGCAGCGAGTGCAACTTCGATCTTGCTCTTGCTGTTGCGAAGCTCCTGCGTCATCTGGTTGGCAAGTGCAACCGCCTTCTGTTCAGTCTCTTTTGCGGCATTAAGTGCCTTGAAGGCGCTCTCGGCCAAAACATGCTCGGACATCCGTATCCGCTCGGAAAGCGCGATGGAAATCAATGTTATATGGATAAGGGAGGTAAACTGAACCGTATTCATATCCCATAAAAAATCCAGTGGGATTAAGCCCATAAGACGAAGCAGCATGTGAAAATAACCGAGAGTGCTGACAGCAAAGGCGACAACGATAAAGATTCCAATCCCTGGCAGATGGCGAGTCAACCTTATGCTTAACACCATTTGTATGACAACCAGAGTTAATGTTCCAATAAAGGCAAACGGTGCAATAAACTGGTAGAAGCCAAAAGGCACTGCCGCCATTGTCAGAACCCCAAGCAGTGAGAGAAAACGCATATAGCGCAAACTCCATGCACCCGCAACCGAAAAAAAGAGTTTACGGGAGAATTCACTGTAGACCAGAATATTCGCACCAATTCCACCATAGATGAGATAATCGGATACGATATGTACTACTGACGGAAATAAAAGGGTCAAAACACCCTCAGCAGCGAAATTGAAAATTATTCCAGCGAGCACATAGAACGAATAATAAAGGAAGAGGGTGTCGCGAGTTGAAATATAAAAAATCATGTTTATCACGAGGAGCGTCAGGGCAATGCCGAGAAAGGCTGACTGAGTGATGACATGCAGGTTTGTGTAGTCGCGCAAGTCTTCTGTTGTGTGAATCGTACCTGCAAGACTGATGGAACTGTTTGAAAAAACACGTGCATAAATAATGACCGGTTCAGATACAGGCAGAACGAGAGGGACAACAAAGTCAGGATGAAGTACGGGACGCTCAAGGGCTGGGGTATGATTGCCAAGAAGCACTCTATGGTAGGAGGAGGCCAGCCGGGGATCCTTGCCTGGTGTCTGGATATAGAGCGTCAGATAATTAACATAATTCGGTTTGAGCCTGAGCCAGCTCTTTTCCGGAAATGAAGCATTACGTTCAATGGTAAACCGTACCCAACAAGCTTCGCGCTTATAACCGTTATTAAGATTTCCATCGAGATGGTGGAATCCGCCCTTCTCCGCCACATGCAGGACTTCAGCAAATCCGATCGTGAGAGAGGTGTCTTTCATCAGATCCATAGAGCCTGCCAGATCATAAGCACTGCGATCACCAAGTACCAGCGGTGCAGCCATCGCCCGTGTGGAGATAAGCAGTGCAAGCAAAAGAAACAGACCCCCAAGGAGTGCACGCGGTTTTCTATGGGTAAAGAGGGCTTTCATAAGTATTGAGAATGTAATGTCGCATGAAACCGTCACACCCTGCAACACCGCAACTTCCAAATAATCAGCTTCCGATATACTCCTTTAAAATCTTGCTGTACGCCGACTGGCGGAGCCTGCGTATTGCTTTCTCCTTGATCTGACGGACACGTTCGCGGGTGAGGCGGAACTTTTCGCCGATCTCTTCAAGGGTTAACGGATTATCCATGCCAATTCCAAAGTAGGACTTGATAACATCAGCTTCGCGCGGTGCAAGAACGGAGAGGGAGCGTTCAACCTCAAGGGTGAGTGAGTCGCGGTTAAGACCGTAATCGGGCAGATGGCCATCGTTCTGCAGCACATCGAGCAGGCGGTTATCGTCACCCTGCGCAAAAGGGGCATCAACGGAAACATGGCGTCCGGCAATTTTCAGGGTGTCGGCGACATCCTGCGAATCCATTTCAAGAAGGTTGGCAAGCTCCCTTGTATTCGGATCGCGTTCAAATTCCTGTTCAAGTTGACTGTAAGCCTTGCTGATCTTGTTAAGCGTCCCTACCCTGTTGAGCGGAAGCCTCACAATTCGCGACTGTTCGGCCAGAGCCTGAAGGATGGACTGACGGATCCACCATACCGCGTATGAGATAAACTTGAAACCACGGGTTTCATCGAAACGCTTTGCTGCCTTGATAAGGCCGAGATTTCCTTCATTAATCAGGTCACCCAAAGTCAATCCCTGATTCTGATACTGCTTGGCAACAGAAACAACAAAACGCAGGTTACCCTTTATCAGCTTGTCGAGGGCACGTTTCGCCCTTTTGTATTCAATCGTATCGACCGGCATATCAAAGCCCTCCTTGATCGCCTTGGTCAGCTTGACCTCATCCTCGGCTGTCAACAAGTCATATTTTCCAATCTCCTGCAAATAACGATCAAGAGAGAGGCTCTCACGATTGGTTATCTGTTTGCTTATTTTGAGTTGCCTCATGTATACTCTCTCCTTGCGAACTTCAGCGTTTTAACTTTCCTGACGGCCTGCATGTTGCATGATAAACCGGAAAAGTCGGAATATATCATTTCATTCGAACTAAATCAAAGGGGACGATTTTTTTCACCCTTGCAATCCCGTCAGACAAAAACAAATAAAAACGAAACACTCACCCAATCAATCGCTGAGAACGGCAAGATTGCTGCCAAGTTTTTCCAAATTATCCTCTGCCTCCCTGAGTTTTTCACGCTCTTTTGCAATGACATCGGGTGGAGCATTGTCTGCAAATCCCCTGTTTGCAAGTTTTTTGTGAATTGCGCTGACATAGGAGGTAATGTTACTGATCTCTTTCTGAAGCCTGATGCGCTCCTTCTCGAACGATATTAACCCCTCAAGCAGCACAAATAGTTCATTACCCTCAACCACTGAGCCAGCAGCGTGTGGCGGACGCTCACCACACTCCATAAGTTGCGGAGTGCATTGACCGAGCGCGGCAATCAGCGGAAGATTGGCTTCGAGAAGCAATCGGTCACCCTCATTGCCTGGCCTGAGAAGTACCGTGGCCCGACTGCTGTGGGGAACACCGAAGAGCGAGCGAAGGCTCCTCACCTCGGTCACCAACTTCTGTATCAGGGTAAATGCACGGAGATCCGTTCCCGCAAGCTCACTATCGGAAAGAGGCATTGGTGAAAGAGCAACGCTCTCATCCGCCGAACGCTGAAGAACCTGATGCCATATCTCATCAGTAATGAAGGGCATCACTGGGTGCAACGCCTTCAGGGTGCCCTCAAGTACAGAGACAGCAAGACAAACTGTCTGCTGGGCACTCTCTCTTCCCTTGTCACCTGAAAGCACCACCTTGAAAGCCTCCAGATACCAGTCACAATAGTCACGCCAGAAAAAGTCGTAGAGATTTTTGACAATGTCATTAACCCTGAACTGCGTGAAGGCGGCGTGGTAGCGCTCAAGCATGCCGTGATATCCGGCCAGAAGCCACTCTCCGGCCAGATCACCTGTTACGGAACGGGGATCGAAGTCAGAATAAACGGCTGCAAACTCTTCATGATCCCGGAAATACTTTTCTCGCTGCATAAAGACCAGACGCGAGGCATTCCATATTTTGGTGGCAAAATTCCTGCCGAGTTCACACTTCTCCTCGCCGAAAAGGACATCCTGACCGAGAGGTGCAATATAGATGATGGTGAAACGCAGGGCATCGGTGCCATAAGTGTCAATCACCTTGACGGGGTCGGGCGAATTACCGAGTGACTTCGAGAGCTTGCGCCCCTTCATGTCACGAATAATGCTGGTAAAATAGACATCACGGAAAGGAACCGCCCCTTTGAAATAGAGTCCGGCCATCACCATTCTCGCAACCCAAAAAAAGATAATATCCGGGCCTGTCACCAGTGTGTCGGTGGGATAAAAGGCCCTGAGATTTTCATTGTCACTCTGCTTGTCTGTCCAGCCGAGCGTTGTTAACGGCCAGAGCCATGAGGAGAACCAGGTGTCGAGCACATCTTCGTCCTGCACCAGTTTGTCGGTACCGGCAAGATGACAAGCCTCTTCGTAAGATGCGGCAACCCATACCATGCCCTCGCTGTCGTACCAGGCCGGAATGCGGTGCCCCCACCAGAGTTGACGGGAGATGCACCAGTCGCGGATATTGCCCATCCAGTGACGGTAGGTGTTGATCCAGTGCGGAGGATGAAAGCGTATTTCACCATCGTTGACTACCTGCAGGGCTGATTCAGCCAGAGGTTTCATCTTGACAAACCACTGCTCGGAAAGATAGGGTTCAACCACCACATCGGCCCGCTCGGAATAGCCTACATTGTGTTCATACTCCTCAACACGGACAAGATTGCCCAACTCTTCGAGGTCGACAAGAATTTTTTCGCGGGCAACAAACCGATCCATGCCGCCATAGCCAAACTCATCAGTCATTTTGCCATCTTTGCCAACAACCGAAAGGATGGGCAGATTATGACGTTTGGCAACCTCATAGTCGTTGGCGTCATGTGCCGGGGTGATTTTCAGGGCGCCGGTACCAAACTCAATATCGACATAGTCATCGGCAATAATGGGAATATAGCGCCCGGCAATGGGCACAACGGCAAGCTCGCCTACAAGAGCGGCATAGCGGGGATCGTTGGGGTTGACGGCAATGGCGACGTCGGCCAGAATGGTTTCGGGCCTGACGGTGGCAATGGTGATGAAACGACCAGGATGGCTGACAAGGGCATATTGCAGATAGACCAGACTGTCCCGGCGCGATTTCATAATCACCTCTTCATCAGAGAGCGCCGTTTGTGAAACGGGGCACCAGTTGATAATTCGAGTGCCACGGTAGATCAATCCATCGCGATAGAGGGTAATGAAGGCGTTAATAACCGCTTTTGAGGCGCTCTCATCCATGGTAAAAAGGTTGCGCCGCCAGTCACAGGAGATACCAAGTCGGCGCAATTGACGCAAAATGAGGTCACCGTACTCCTCCCTCCACTCCCAGACGTGGCCCAGAAACTCCTTGCGCCCAAGATCGTGACGGGTTATCCCCTCTTTTTTCAGCTTGCGCTCCACCACCGTCTGCGTTGCAATGCCTGCATGATCGGTACCGGGAAGCCACAACGCCTCTTTTCCGGTCATGCGGCTGTAACGGATAAAAATATCCTGCAAGGTATGGTTCAGTACATGGCCGAGCGTTAAACTTCCGGTCACATTGGGCGGGGGCATGAGAACGGTATAGGGCTTTTTGCCTGTTTCCGACACGCGGGAGCTTTCGGCATGGAAACTGCCGAGCGCCTCCCAGTGTGCACTGCCCCAACGCTCTTCGACGTCGTGATGATTATAGCTTTTTTCCAGATTGAATACTTCGGTCTGATCACTCATGATAACATCGGTCGGGGTTAGTCCTTCTTTTCTGGCATGGGACGTTTCTGGAAAATGGCATCAATAATGCCGTACTCAAGCGCCTCCGTAGCATTCATCCAGCGATCCCGCTCTGAATCTTCGCGTATCTGACGGATATCCTTGCCGGTATGGCTGGCAAGCAGTTCATCGAGCAGCATGCGGATCTTCTCTATCTCACGGGCCTGGATAACAATATCAGTCTCCTGCCCGTGTGCGCCACCGGAGGGCTGATGAATCATGATTCTTGAATGGGGAAGTGATGCCCGTTTGCCTTTTGCGCCGCTGGCAAGAAGAAATGCGCCCATACTTGCGGCCATACCGACACAGACGGTCGAAACTTCTGGACGGATATACTGCATGGTGTCGTATATCCCGAGACCTGCCGAAACACTGCCACCCGGAGAGTTGATATAGATGTAGATATCGCGCTCAGGATCCTCTGATTCAAGAAAAATGAGCTGGGCCATGATAAGCCCTGCCACATGCTCGTCAATTCCATTGCCGAGAAAAATAATGCGTTCACGCAGAAGCCGTGAAAAAATATCGAAGGCCCGCTCGCCGCGCCCCGAAGTTTCTATAACCATAGGTACAAGAGTGTTGGTGATCCCCTGCTCTATAGCCCCTGAATACATCTTTTTGGCGTGGTGCTCAAAACCGAAATTAATATTTGCCATAACTGCCCTGTCGTTTGAATTTGGTAAGTCGCCTGTCAAAATAAAGAATTCTGCCTCCAATTAGCAAAAAAGGATGCTTTCCGCCAAAATGGAAGGAGGGGAAAAGTTTATCCGTTTTTCTATATTAGGTTCCGATACAACAAAAACATTGTGGAACATGCAGGTACGCCTTATCTCGGTCACCTCTCCGCTCATCGAGGTCGAAAATCAACTACTCTCCCCTGAAGGGCTTATCGCTTACTGCGCACGAGTATCCAGCCCTCATCAGGAAAGCCCGGATTATAAAAAGCTGCTCGCCTACTGTATTCGGCACAAGCACTGGAGCGTCTTTGAGATGGTGGATATGACTGTTGAAATTGTGACCTCAAGAGCCATTTCGCCTCAAATTCTTCGCCATAAAAGTTTTCAGTTCCAGGAGTTCTCACAGCGATACGCAAAAGCGCAGGAGATTGAGCGATACATGCCGAGACGGCAGGACAGCAAAAACCGGCAAAACTCGCTGAACGACCTGGACAACGAGACAAAAGAGTGGTTTGATGAGGCACAGGAACGCATTGCCCGCCTGACGCTTGAAGAGTACAACAAGGCGCTTGAAAGGGGCATTGCCAAGGAGTGCGCGAGAGTGCTTTTGCCAATGGGTACCCAGACAAAACTCTACATGAAGGGCTCTGTGAGAAGCTGGATCCACTATCTGGAGGTTCGAACCGACAAAAGCACACAGCAGGAACATCAGGAAATCGCCCTTGAAATCAAAAAAATTTTCATGGCACAATTTCCTGTTACGGCCTCTGCGCTTGCCTGGAGTTAAACCTTCAACATGGCAAGCAGGGTGACCAGTTCATTTTTCAGATCGCGGCGATGAATGATACGATCAAGAAAACCATGTTCAAGCAAAAATTCGGCACGCTGGAACCCTTCAGGCAGATCCCTTTTGATGGTATCGCGGATTACCCTGGGGCCTGCAAATCCGATAAGGGCTTTTGGCTCGCTGATATTGATGTCGCCAAGCATGGCGAATGATGCACTGATGCCGCCCATGGTCGGGTCGGTCATCAGGGAGATAAAGGGGAGCTTTTTATCGCTCAGCCGGGTCAGTCGTGCGGCGGTTTTGGCCATCTGCATCAAACTGAAGGCGCCCTCCATCATTCTTGCTCCGCCCGACTGTGAAATAACAAGAAGAGGAGCATTGAGCTCAAGTGACTTGTCGACGGCACGCGCTATTTTTTCACCAACAACCGAGCCCATTGAGCCACCGATAAAGCCAAAATCCATCGCGGAAACAACAAGAGGGCTGCATCCACACTCTCCATAAGCATTGCGGCATGCTTCGGTTTTTCCGCTCTTTTCAATAGTATCGTGCACCCGGTCAGGATATTTTTTCGTATCAGTAAAACCGAGAGGGTCGGCTGAACGCAAAGTATCATCAAACTCGGAGTACTTGTCGCCGTCGAAAAGAATTGAAAAATACTTATAGGGGGATATTCTGAAATGATGACTGCACTCAGCACAAGTAAAAAAATGATCTTCAAACTGTTTTTTATGAAGCGTCGCTCCACACTTTTCACATTTCCACCAAAGCCCTTCCGGCATATCACGCTTGTCGGTCGGACGTATTGAGGGTTTTACCCGTTTAAACCATGCCATTTTCAAAATGAGGTGTAAAGATTATACATTAAAGCTCAAGATAGGAACTCCACATGAGATTCTCAAAAGCGGCCTGAAGAAAGAGCACTTGTCACCGAATTATGAACCAGGAGCACCACCATTGCTGAACGTCAGAATAATTTTTTACATAACAGCACTTCTTGTCGCCCTCCTGCCGGGAGTGACCGTACCTGCCCGTGCCTCGGGCGCGCCAGCCATTACCTTTGTCTATCCCGACACGCTTCAACTGCCCATGCGCCGCTATGCTCTTCACCATGCCATGAGGCCAGCAAGAAAAAGCGTCGGTCTTGCCCTCTCGGGCGGTGGTGCCAACGCTCTTTCGCAGATAGGTGTGCTTAAAGCCCTGGATGAAGAGGGTGTACCCATTGACTTTATAGCAGGCACAAGCATGGGTGCAATTATCGGAGGGCTCTACAGTTGCGGATACAGCCCACAGGAGCTTGAAGAGATAGCCCGGAGCCTGCCCTGGCAATCCATGATTTCGATCCATGACGATTACTCCCGTTCAAACATCTTTCTTGAGCAGCAAAAAATCCGCGACCGTGCGTCCATTGCAATCCGTTTCGATAAACTGAAGCTTCTGATTCCAAAATCGCTGAATTCTGCCCAGGAATTAACCGGAACTCTTGACATTCTGGCTTTAAACAGTCTGTACAAAAGCTCTGGCGACTTCTCAACACTCCCCGTCAATTTCAGGGCGGTATCGACTGACCTTGTCTCAGGAAAACGTATCACGCTCACCTCCGGCTCCCTGTCAGAAACAATGCGGGCAAGCAGCACTGTCCCGATTCTCTTTGAACCGATCAAGCGTGATAGCTATCAACTGGTTGACGGTGGACTCGTCGCAAACCTTCCTGTTGATGAACTTGAAACCATTAATGCACGCTATAAAATTGCCATCGATACTCATGGCAGCATGTACGCAACCGGCGGAGAACTTGATCTTCCCTGGAAAGCGGCCGATCAAGCCATGACCATCCTGACAAAACTGCAGTATCCTGCGCAGTTGGCAAAGGCTGATATCGTCATCACTCCTGACCTCAGTGAACATAAAGCGACCGATTTTTCAGATATACAGGCTCTTGTGGATGCAGGATATACAAAAGGAAAGCTTCTTGCCGGAACCATAAAACGCAGTATAGAAGAAAAAAGCCAGAGGAGCGGCATCGCTATAAAAAACTATGCAAAAACAATTCTCTTTGCCCAGGAACGTCCAGAATTTCGGGAACACTACCTTGTTGTTTCAGCTCTTGTCCGCAATGGAACCGACCTTGCCCGAACCCTTCAGGAACTGCTCGAAACCGATCTCTTCACCAGTGTCTACGCAGAAGTGAACAGCAAACGCAAAACCGTCATATTCCACCTTGAACCGCTGCCGGGAATACAAAACATATCTGTTACAGGGGGGCCACCCGACACCCTTTCACAAGAAGAGATTGAGTCCTGTTTCAGGCCGGTCATAAAAACACTCTCTACCAATGCTGCTGGCACAAAAGCTCTAGAAGCACTGATCAAAAAATACCGAAAAAAGGGATACAGCCTTGTCACCATAGAAAGCAGTTCAATGGCAGGCAGCACGCTTCAGGTAAAACTCTCTTCAGGAAAACCAGACGGCATCGAAATACACCAGGACAAAAAAATCACGGGAATAACCCCTGTAGAGCGAGAAATAAAAATCGATACCACGCGCTCGTTCAACATCCTCCATGCTGAAGAGTCAGTCAATAATCTTTATGAAACAGGAGTCTTCAGCCGCGTCTCCATTTCCGAAGAATCTCCTGTATCATCAACCCCTGCCGGCAGTTCGCTGCTCAAATTTTCGCTTGAAGAAAAAAACTCGTCTGTGCTCCGGCTCGGATTGCGTTATGATGAAACAAACAATGCACAGTTTCTTCTTGATGTCAGAAACGAAAACCTCCGGGGAACAACAAACTCAATCGGTGGCTGGCTGAAAACAGGACGAAAAAGCAACATGCTGAACCTTGAGTTCAATATGCCGCGCATCGGACCATCGCACCTGACGATGTCTTCACGACTCTTTTATGACCAGCACTCTTTTGAAAACCGCAATGCTGAAGGTAATGTGCGAAATTACGGAATACAGAAATACGGTTTCAGCCCGGCCTTTGGCATAAGAATCCGAAAAAACGGGAAACTTGTTGCCGATATGACCCTGCAAAATTCAGAATCCTATGCTGAAAATGGCGCGGACAACGCACTGCCGACAGCAAAAACCAATATGGTCTCCGTTGGTACACAGTTTACCCTTGATTCAAGAGATAACCCTCTGATTCCTACATCAGGGACAGTTACAAACATCAGATATTCGATGACCCCGGTAATATTTGATAATCGCGATATGTTCTGGCAGGTATCAGGTAACCACGAAGAAAATATCCGGCTTGGGAGCAAAACCGTGTTGCAGCTTTCGGGACTCTTTGGTCTGAGCAGTAACAATTTGCCTCTGTCTGAAAAATTTTTTCTTGGGGGACCGGGAACGTCCTGGAGTCAGCGCTTCATAGGGTTAAAAGAAAATGAGCTTCCCTGCGACAATATGGTTGCTGCCGGAATACAGGTAAGCTACAAGCCCTCCTATGCAATTCTTTTTCCGACGTCACTGCTCCTGCACTACAATGTCGGGAATGTCTGGAAAGAGCTTGACGACATCTCTTCGACACGTATTATTCACGGCATTGGAACCAGCATGATATGGGAAACCCCTCTCGGCCCGACAAGAGTTACCGTTTCAAAAGCATTCACGATTCCTAAGGAAACCGATATAGGACCGACATCGTTAAAATTTTCAGATACAATCATTTATTTCAGTATCGGCCATAACTTTTGAGCAAAACTTTTTTGTATTTTCAAGGCACCCGAAAGCGCCTATGACCACATATCAGACAAAAAAAAATGCTCATGACAAACGAACCAGAAAACGTCGAAACGCCAGAGAAACCTCACATACTGGTCTGTAACGATGACGGCATTGAAGGCGAGGGTATTCATGTGCTTGCGGCGGCGATGAAAAAAATCGGCCGGGTTACGGTTGTTGCGCCAGCCGAACCCCACAGCGGAATGAGTCATGCCATGACTCTCGGCGTTCCGCTGCGAATAAAGAAATTCCTGAAAAACGGTCGTTTCTTTGGATATACCGTTTCCGGAACCCCTGTAGACTGCATCAAGGTTGCCCTGAGCCATATTCTGACATCAAAACCGGATTTGATTGTCTCAGGCATCAACTACGGCAGTAACACAGCGATGAACACCCTCTATTCAGGCACCGTTGGGGCGGCTCTTGAGGGAGCCATCCAGGGCATCACCTCGCTTGCATTTTCACTGACAACCTACGAACATGCCGACTTTACCTACGCGGCAAAATTTGCACGCAAACTGGCAAAAAAAGTGCTTCTTGAAGGGTTGCCGCCGGATACCATTCTCTCGGTCAATATTCCGAATGTAGCGGAATCGCAGATTGCCGGTATTATGATTACCCAGCAGGGAGGTTCACGCTGGGAAGAGGCGGCCATTGAACGAAACGATATGTTTGGGAACCCTTATTACTGGCTCAATGGTACACTGCGACTGCTTGATGAGACCCTGCACAAAGATGAATTTGCCATAAGGCACAACTATGTAACCGTTACACCGCTCTCCTGTGATTTGACCCACCACGCGCTTATCGGCGCCCTTGAACAATGGAACCTGCAAAAATAAAACCGTGAACACCTTTCTGCTTGAATACCAACAGATCCTGACACCAAAAAAAGGATTTTCACAACTTTTCCGCGACTATACCTCAGATGGCTCCGCACGCTCGGAACTGGTCTCTGAGTGCTTCCACCTCGATTACCAGAGAGAGGCGGATTACTACCGCCAGCTCGGACTGCTCGGTTCAAGGACGTTTGACCGTGAAACCCTTGTGCGACTCCTCTCCAGGCAAAACACCCGCTACGGGGCCACAGAACTTCACCTCAAGGAGATTGAAAAACTCCGTTCCCCTCGATGTATGGCCATCGTTACCGGTCAACAGCTCGGCCTCTTTACCGGCCCAATCTACACCATCTATAAAGCTCTGACCGCAATTATTTTTGCAGAACGGCAAAAAGCACTCTTTCCTGAATACGATTTTGTGCCAATCTTCTGGCTTGAAGGTGAAGACCATGACTATGAGGAATCGGCCCACACGGCGATTTTTTCTGACAACCAGGTTGCTCATTTCCGGCAGGAACCTTACCGACGCGTGCCGGATCAGATGGTTGCCAACAGTTGCTTCGGCGAAGATATTCTCGGGACGGTCGAGGAGTTTCTCCGGCTCCTGCCCGATTCCATCCACAAAGAGAGCGTCTCGAAAATTCTCAGGGAGTGCTATTATCCAGGAAGCACCTTCGAGATAAGCTTTGCGGGTACCATGATGCAGCTCTTCCGCCATCAGCCACTGATTCTGCTCTCAAGCCAGGATCCCGAATTCAAGAAACTGTCAGCAAAAATCTTTGTTCAGGAGCTATCAACTTCACCGGCATCCTCCTATAATGTGATTGCACAAAGTTCACGCCTCGAACAACTTGGCTACACGGCACAAACAAAACCGAGAACAGTCAATCTCTTTCATATCAACCACCTTGGCCAGCGGCAGAAAATTGAACACCCGACGGCGGACTCTTTCTCCATTCTGCCCGAAAAACGGGGCTTTTCCAAACATCAACTCCTTGAACTCTGTCAGGAGCACCCTGAACAGTTCAGCCCAAACGTCGTCCTCCGGCCAATTATCCAGGACTTTGTTTTGCCGACCTTTGCCTGCATTGCAGGGCCAGGAGAAATCAGCTACCTTGCACAGTACCGGAAAAACTACGAGCACTTTGGCCTGACGATGCCATTTATCATTCCCAGAGGGAGCTTTACACTTGTTGAACCAAAAATAAGCCGCATCATGGACAAACTGCTCCAGGTAACGGGAAAACCGGGAGTTTCACGCAAACAAATTTACCATGCCGTATTCAGTAACCTGCAACAACTGAAAAAAAATGCAATCGGCATCGCTGAAAACCCTCAACTGGAGGCGCTGTTTGAAGAGGCCAAGAGAGAGATTCAACGGACTTTTGCCTCCCTTGGGCCAGTGCTTGCCAAGATAGACACCACTCTTGAACCGCTACTGGCCGCATCAACAGTGCAATCGACAAAAATTATTGAAACCATTGAACAGAAAACATGGAAGGCGAGCCGACGCAAACATGAAGAGCTTCTTGAGCAGATTCTGAAAGCTGAAACCGCGCTTTTTCCGGAAGGGTTGCCCCAGGAACGGCTTATCAACATTTTTTATTATCTCAACAAATACGGCATGGAGCTGATCGGCACTCTGAAAAATCTGCTGACCGGACACGCAACTGAAGCGCACATCATTGTCGAATTGTAGAAGAGGTCACAAATTTTGTTTGCCGCACGTCTTCTCCTGCCCTTCCTCCTTCTGCAACAGGTGACAGCAGTTGCAGACAAGATGATGCAACTCATCGGCCGATGCCTCTTCACAGATTTTTTTAACCGCCAGCTCAATCTCCTGGCGGTAGCTTCTGCTCTTCACTGATTGCATGCCCCTTTTTTTATGAATATACTGCGAAACGGCAGCGGGCGTAACACCAAGCTTCTTTGCCGCCTGCGACTGAGTTATGCCGGTTTTCACAAGTTCAATGGCAAGATCGGCCCTGATTTGAGGAAGGTAGTACCATACAGCTTTTTCACAAGGAAATATCACAATAACACACGTTTTAAATTAACAGGAATGACATTCAGGGTTTTCGGGCTCCCTTGACTCTGGAAACACCGATGCAAAACTAAGTGTTGCTGAAACCAGCGCACTTCTGAAATGGCTGGGGTGAATCATGGCAAGAGGCCATATCCCTCTTAAAAATTCAGGGAATAACCGTCAGGATAAAATCTTTTGATAATTTCAACAACCTTTTCCGGACTATCTTCCAGATAAATAAATTCAAGATCGTCGGCGCAAATATAACCCTTCTCCCGGCACATCGTCTCTTCAATCCAATGATAAAATCCACCCCAATAACTTTTTCCAACCAATATGACAGGAAAACGCTCACTTTTTCCCGTTTGTATCAACGTAACAGCTTCCATAACCTCATCAAGCGTACCAAAACCACCCGGCAAAGCAATAAATGCCTGGGCATATTTCATGAACATCACCTTACGCACAAAGAAATAGTCAAAACTGAGCAGTTTGTCTTGATCAATATATTTGTTGGGCTGCTGCTGGTTTGGAAGCTTTATATTGAAGCCTATGGATGCCCCTCCGGCACTTTGGGCACCCTTGTTCGCTGCCGCCATAACTCCAGGCCCGCCTCCCGTAATCACTGAAAAGCCTTCAGCAGCAAGCAGGTGAGCAAGCTTCTCAGCTATATCATATTCAGGGCTCTTGGCCTGCACCCTTGTAGAACCAAAAAGAGCAACTGCTGGCGCGCCGTCCGCCATCATCTCAAAACCGCTGACAAACTCCGCCATGATTTTGAAAACCCGCCATCCATCAGCCATAAAATCACTTTTCCGGCCCGAATCGGCACGCTGCACGACGCCCGTTGCACTCTCCTTATCTCTTCGTGAAGAACAGCGATAAATATCCATAGCCTCCCGATCCTCTCAGTCAGATACTACAGTTCAAGAAAATTGCGGATGATTTTTTTACCCTCACTGGTCATGATGGATTCCGGATGAAACTGGACACCATAAAGGCCAAGCTGCTTCGAATCCATCCCCATGATGACCCCATCCTGAGTCCAGGCGCGGATAGTGAGAGCCACCGGAAGCGTCTGACGTTCCACGATGAGTGAATGATACCTTGTTGCAACAAACGGATTGTCAACTCCCCTGAAAATACCCTCGCTATCATGGTAAACCTGCGAAGTCTTGCCATGCATGATTGTGGCCGCACGCACCACACGACCACCCAATGCCGCACCAATCGACTGATGCCCCAAACAAACCCCGAGAAGAGGAATTTTACCCTGTACGGCATGGATCAGCGCCATTGAGACACCGGCATCAGTTGGAGTTCCGGGGCCCGGAGAAATAACAATCTTTTCCGGAGCGAGTGCGACGATCTCCTCAACGGAAAGCTCGTCGTTGCGGTAAACCTCAACCCTCACCCCGGACTCTCCGATATACTGCACCAGGTTATAGGTGAACGAATCATAATTATCGACAACAAGAATCATGCCTGTCCATGCTTAAAAATTAGACCAACAAATGCGATGCACTCTCCATGGCAGCAACGAAACGAAACATCAACTCATACGTGCTGCTCATCGCAACCTGACGACGCTCCATAACCCTTTTTGCAGTTTCAACAGCTTTTTCAACCTCATAAGGCTCAAAACCATCAATCCCTCCCCAGGAAAAAGAGTGCACCTCCTTGGGAGGAAATCCACCGCCGAAAATGTTCGCCCCTGTTCCAACAACCGTTCCGGTATTGAACATCGAATTAATGGAGCTCTTGCTGTGGTCACCCATCAGCAATCCAAGAAACTGCATGCCAGTCTTCTGCAACCGGCCATTATGCAACAATTTTATACCGCTATAGTTATTCTTGAGATCACTCGTATTGGTGCCCGCGCCAAGATTGCACCAGGATGAAATATAGGAATGGCCAAGAAAACCATCATGCTGCTTGTTGACAAAGGGGTCAAGAAGGGAATCCTCAACTTCACCGCCAACTCTCGATGCCGTCCCCACAGCAACGTTGCTGTACAGTTTCGCACCAATCTTCACCCTCGACCAGGGAGCAAGAAAAACATTCTGCATCAGCACCGCCTGCGGGTCAACAATCGCTCCAGCCCCGACAGCCACAAATCCTTCATCGGCATCAAGCACAGCACCAGCACGAACAATGGCTCCGGGAGCGACATAGATATTTGAACGGTTAACAAGAGCCACCGAATGGTGAACATCTCCCTCTATACGCCCAAGCTCAAGCGTTTCTGCATCCAGCAAAAGCTCATCTGGATGAAATGCTATCATATCCCAAAGATGAGTGAGCAGACGGAACCCCGTAACTCTCTCTGTAACGAGTTCGGCGGCAAGGAGTGAGGTATCAAAAAGATTCGGCAGCAGACCGTCGGCATCAGTAATCAGGGAACTCGGTACTCTTGCAAAGAGCAGATCACTCCCCTGCATATAGGCTGTTCCTGGCTCAAATTCACCTTCGGCGATCACTCTGGAGGAGGCCTCATCAAAAACAATACGACCGTTGACCAGTAAAACATCATGCTCTTCAATCCGGTTGACCACAAATTCCGGATGCTGCTCGGCATAAAAGGGGGCCAGATAGCGGCGAAGATGCCAGGTAAGCTTTACCTCTCCCCTTGTCGAAGAGTCAAGCTTTTCCTGAAGGGAGCGAAACCCGGTACGAAGAGCATAGACCGGTTTAAGGTTAACAAGGGGCTTCAGCTCCAGAACCCCGGTCTCTTCAAACACAAGAACCTGCATAATAGCAAACAGCCTATATTCTATAAAAATTTTACGTTACCCGCCTGTCACAAAAGAATATAAAAAAAGCAGGGAATTTGTCCGGTCTTTAAAAAAACCACCCACTTGTCAAAAAAATTTATTGAAAAAAGCATATCTTTACCTTCGTGGTCAAGGGAGCTGAGTAACTCATGCCCATGATTCAACACAAAAACAGCAGCAATGAGTACTCAGCCGAATTTGACCCTGTAATAATTTCTATAATTCTGTATGCAGGAAGGGCCAAATCAAATGGCAGACCAAAACTCAAGTATCAGAGCAACTCTCGAAACAACCGCAAAAAGCCACTGGAAAATCCATCACCCTGCTGCTGGATATACCAAGTGGGGAAGTGTGATTGATGGCAATATCGTCCACACTTGGGCTCGGGTTGAAGCCGGACAAAATGTTGTCCTTGATTTTATGGACAGCGAACTCTTGCAACTTGTGCTCACAGAATCTGATCTCCTGAACCAGCAGTTTCATATTCTCTTCGATCTGAACTGCATATCGAGCATTTCCTTCGACTACAAGCTGGCGATAACCGATCTTTTTTTTAACTGGAGCCCTATGCTTGGGGTTATAAGCTTTTACAATATTGCGGACTCCATGCGCATTATCGTTGAAACTTTTGCCGCAGTCGCCCCCGACAAAATTTGTGTCATACTGGCCAAAACCTATAAAGAGGCCATTGAACAGATTGTGGCATTCAAGGCAGGAAAACTTTCATCCACGGATTTCTGCTGTGTGAACCACCACACCGATCAAGCCTTAAAAAAGAGGTTTCTTGAGGCTATTGCAAGGATCTCCTGGCTTGACATGCTTGACGAGCAAATAACGCCCCCTCCGCCTGGCCACCACTATTATTCATTTTTCAAGGCAATAGACTGTTTGCGCAAAGATCTTATAGCAAAAGAAGCGAAAAAACAGACTGAACAGCAACTGCTTAAACAGAACCTTGAATATCGAATAACTCAGATGGTGATAAAAACAAATGCGCAAACGGAGGTGAACAAAAAATCCATTCGCGATATGGAAAACGAAATCGCCGCTCTTACGAGAAGAATCGAGATACGGGATATGGAGCTGACCAAATTTATAACGGTCATTACAGAGAATAAAAAAAGGTTACGTGATCTTGTTGACAAGCTCGACTCTCTTGAAATTGACCCCAGCGTTAAGGACGCTATCACCGATTCTTGCCTGGACCTTCTTGATAAGGTGATTATCGAAAAACAACCAGACATCGAACTGACCAGATCTGATTCACTGTTTTTGTCCACGTTGCAGAAAAAGTTTCCCAACCTCAGCCCGCGCGAACTGAGAATAGGCCTGCTTGTCAGGCTGAACTACGATACCTCAGAGATTGCCCGTTCCATCGGTCTCTCAACAAGAGGAATGGAAAGCATCCGATACAGAATGCACAAAAAACTTGGCCTTGGAAAACACCAGTCAATCAAAAGCTTTCTTTCGGATCTCGCAATTTCATAACCCTGTCTATTGCATAGAAAGAGCCTGCGGAACAACAGAAATTATAATCGTGCCGGAAACATTATCATAAAGTTCACCGTCCAGATGCATCACGTCTGCTGCATGGAGCGTTACCTCCACACGCTTCGCCTTGCAATAGAGAACCTGTGAGTCGCTGATATGGGTACCTTTGAGATACTGGAGCACATAGCGGAAAAAACGATATTTTGGCACCGCCTTGAGGATACAGACATCAAGCAAACCGTCCGATAACTCAGCACTCGGAGCTATTCTGAATTTACCTCCCTCAACTTTTCCATTCAAAACAGAAAAGACAAAAACTGGCTCATGAAGCTCAATAATGGAATCTTCAAGGGTAATCTTGATACCCATTGTCAAAGGCACGTAACGAAAAAGCACGCTGAGAAGCGCATAAACATACCCAAGCTCTCCCTTTAACCAAGGCGACTGTTGAACGCTTTTTGCTATTCTTCCAGTAAAACCAATGCCGAGGGAGTTGATAAAATAACGATGCATCGCTTTGCCATAAGAGACACTGCCAAGATCAACAACTTTGGTCTCTCCATCAAACAAATGGCTGATCCCTGAATGTGCGCTGCATTGAGGATGGCTGGTTTTGATAAAATCATTTGCTGACCCAATCGGTACAATCCCGACCGTGACACCCCGTCCAGCAACAGCATTGACCACTTCATGCAGCGTTCCATCTCCACCGCAAGCAATCAAACAAGTGCCCTCTCTTGCTTCAGAGCGGGCAATATCGCCCGCATGTCCCCCATAGCTTGTCGTAAAGAGTTCCGAGTCCCTCCTTTCAGAGAGAAGAGCGTTAAGCCATTCAGCCTTGCGCGAAGCACGCCCCTTGTCTGCTGCGGGATTAAAAATAAAAATGTAACGGAAGCGGTTTTTCGTCATACTGTAAAAAAAAGAAAATACATCAATGAGCCTTCAACCTGATGAACTACAGTAGCAAGATAACGGTAATGATCGAACATCTCTTGATAAACAAAAAACTTCCTTCCCCCCCCAAAAAATTAGTTCCTGTACTGGTCGCCCAGAGAACTAATAGCTATTTCATACATAAAAGAAACAACTATAAAAAGTAAAAAGCGACAAGCGAGCGTGTTTCTACACAGAACTACAATTATTTCTTGCATTATTATAAAACAAAAACGATATTACTCTCACTAACACGTCGACCACTGGGTGAAACTGAAGAGATGGTAGTGAAAGAAAATAAATTGGATTGGTACTGTGGGTCGCTGTTTTTTTCATATTCTGTGGGAAAACCGTCTGAAATTGAGGTAACCGAATCATCGCGGAGCATATTCCGCAATATCAGGAAAATGAGGTAGAGAGGAAGGAACCCTCATGCAAGATACGGCACTCTTTCAAGCTGTTTCAAGAAGTTGCCGTTTCAGCGAAGTTGAACAGCGTAAAGATGTTACTATAAATCGAATAAACAGGATGATAAAATGAACGCACAAGTAGAACAAACCGGCAAGAGCAGTTTTGATTACGAAAAAGAGATTGCCGCTCTTCGTACCAGAGTTGCGAATCAGGATCTGGAACTCACAAGGGTCTCAACCGCAATTGCAGAGAAAACGAATTCTTTGCGCAATCTTCTCGACCAGATACACGCTCTTGAAATTGATACAGCAGTAAAGAGGTTGATGACCGACTCCTGTCTGAGCCTTATTGAGACCGAGACTATTGAAAAACGTCTGAACATAGAGCTCACCGAGTCTGATTCAGTCTTTTTGTCGAAACTTCAGAAAAAACATGCCAACCTTAACCAGCGCGAGCTGAGAATCAGTCTTCTTGTAAAACTGAACTACGACACCAGAGAGATTGGCCGCTCTGTCGGCATCTCTACAAGAGGAATGGAGAGCATCCGCTACAGAATGCACAAAAAACTCGGACTTGGAAAGCACCAGTCGATCAAGACCTATCTTTCAGATCTTGCTGTTGCATTGTAAGCCGTAGCGTACGCAACAAACACAAAAGCCCCTGCTTCGAAAGAAACAGTGGCTTTTGTGTTTGTTGCCTTTGGGGAAATGATTCGGGATATTTGATACGCAAGGCGGGGTGACCCCGCACCTACGGAGACGCAGTGAGGCGTCACGGGGTGGGGGTGAAAACGGTTTTGATGTTGACGAATTCTTTTATGCCGTAAATTGCCAGTTCGCGGCCGTAACCCGACTCTTTCACTCCGCCAAAAGGGAGACGCGGATCAGATTTTACCATGCTGTTAATAAAACAGCTCCCGACGTCAAGCTGGCCAGCGATGGCAAGTGCCCGTTTACGGTTGGCGGAAAAAACGGCTGAACCAAGTCCGTAGGGAGTGTCGTTGGCAATCATGACAGCCTCCTGGTCATTCTCAACTTCGATAAGGGTGGCTACCGGCCCAAAGGTCTCCTCGCTGTAGACTGCCATTCCCTTGCATACCCCAGAGAGAATGGTTGGGGGATAAAAAAAGCCTTTTCCGGAAGGAATTTCGCCCCCACAAAGCAGCCGCGCACCATCGGCAACACTCCGGCAAACCTGATCATGCAGTTGCTGGCGAAGGTCAAAGCGCGCAATCGGCCCCACCTCCACCGCCGGATCAAGCGGGTCGCCCACAACCGCCGACTTCATGCGGTGCAGAAAAAGAGCTTCAAACTGCTCCATGACAGAGGTGTGCACAATAAAGCGCTTGGCGGCAATGCAGCTCTGGCCGGTGTTCAAAAGGCGGGCCGCAATACACTGCTCAACGGCCACTGCAAGATCGGCATCATCAAGCACGATATAAGGGTCACTGCCACCCAGCTCAAGCACACTTTTTTTCAAAGCACGTCCCGCTTTGGCTGCAACAGCACGGCCTGCGGCAGTACTTCCCGTCACCGATACCGCCCTGATGGCAGAATGGTCAATCATGAAGCCGGTCAGAGCATCAACATCCTCAAGGGCAAGATGGACGGTACGGTAAAGGTGCTCGGGAAAACCGGCCTCACGGAAAAGCTCCTCAATGGCAATGGCCGAACCGGTCACATTGGGCGAATGCTTGACAACAACAGCGTTACCCGCCATGATGGCTGGCGCAGCAAATCGAAAAACCTGCCAGAAGGGAAAATTCCAGGGCATGATTCCAAGAACAGGGCCAATCGGCTCACAGCTCACCACTCCCCTTGCTCCACCGTCGAGGTCGCACTCTTCCGGCTTTAAAAAGAGTGGCGCCTGCTCAGCATAAAAATCGCAAACCCAGGCGCACTTCACCACCTCCGCCACCGCCTGCGCAAGGGGCTTGCCCATTTCACGGCTTATCAGTGCTGCGTGGCGCTCCTTCTGCTCACGAAGAAGCTGGGCCATACGCCTCATCACTGTACTTCGTTCCAGCAATGGCACCTCTCTCCATAAAAGAAAAGCCTGATGGGAGTGGCCTAAAATCTCTTCAATCTCGCCGAAGTTCATGGTCTGATATTCGGCAATCACCTCTTCAGTAGCCGGATTGAGGGTAAGAATCATTGGTCAACATAGTTCATGATGGCAAAAACTGTACAACCTGCGACCTGTTAAGCCTGGAAATCTCAACTGTCGCGGTCAATACTCTCGTAAATGGCAAGATAACTCTCATAACGCTCAGGATCAATACGCCCCGACTCAACCGCTTTGCGAATACCGCACTCCGGCTCAACCGTATGCGAGCATGAAGAGTAGGCACAATCCTGCATAGCCAAGAGGAACTCCTTGAAATAGAAGCGCAGGTTTTCACGCGTAATGCCTGACAGATTGAACTCCCTTATCCCCGGGGTATCAATGATGTAGCCTCCACGGGGCAGAGGCAGCATAATGGAGCTGCTTGTGGTATGGAGCCCTTTTCCAGTCTTCCAATTGGTTTCGCCCGTTCGAAGCCGCTCCGAGCCGAAAAGCTCATTAATCAGGGTCGACTTTCCCACCCCCGAGTGGCCACTGAAAGCAGAAAGCTTGCCGGCAAGCACCTTGCGAAGAGCCTTCATTCCGTTTTTCTCTTCGGCACTCGTGTAGAGAATCCGGTAATTCAGGGCATGATAAGGCTTCATCAGCTCGCGGGTCTCGGTCGAATCATCAAGATCCATCTTGTTGACCACAATCACCGTCTTCAACTGCTCCGATTCGGCAAAAACCAGATACCGGTCGATCAGGCGGGTACTCAAAGGAGGGTCGAAGGCCGAGACCACAACCACCAGTTGATCAATATTTGCCGCAATCACCTGCACCTTCTCCTTGCTGCGATTCCGGCGAAGATCCCTTTTTCTGGTCAGGGCACTCCGGCGACGCTCCACGAGGGTAATCACCGCTTCAAACAACTCCGTACCCGTTTCGGTCTCCTTCAGCACCACCCGGTCACCGACAGCAACAAGTGATGAAAAATTATTCTCAGTCTTCGTTCCGGGGGTGGTACGGCACCTGAACTCCTCGCCCCCGTCGGTAACGACCATATAGGTTGAACCGGTAACTTCAACAACCATCCCCTTCATCACCTCACCAGCCACTCTTTTACGCTCCATGTTCACACTGTACGCTCCCCTTCATTATCAAAAAAATTACCCGATATCAGCCAGAGTAAACCGGTCATGGTATTGACGGACATAACACTCTCGTATCATGACATGCTCCGCACTCCGCAACTGGCCATCCTCTTCAACAATCCTGAATGCCGCCGCACGGGCCGACTGCATGATATCAAAATCCTTGTTGAGATCAGCAACTCTTAATCCACT
>CAIQGA010000150.1 GCA_903871235.1 uncultured Chlorobiaceae bacterium | reverse complement strand
CCTTGTTTCGGCCTTCTCAACAGAAAAAAGTACGGTCATAAATGACCAAGATCAAAAAAATGGTGACTTGCAGCTTATGGGCGACATCATAGCTTTTTTTGGCGAAAATCTCAATTCCGACAGGCTGCTAGGGTTAATGCGGTTACCCTTGGCCTCCGGACTTCAGATGATACGGACTTTCATCGTCCGGTTCATGTTGGGTTTGGCTTGACTCAGGTTTTGCCGATCGTTATTGCTGCGCTATCGGCGGCAAAGGGGGATATGCTGCTCATCGAAAATCCAGAGGTGCATCTTCATCCGGCAGGACAGGCGCTCATGGGTCAATTTTTGGCAGATGTGGCCCGTGCCGGGGTACAGGTGGTGATTGAAACGCATAGTGATCATATCCTCAATGGTATCCGCCGGGCCGTCAGGCTGCATCGTCTTATTCCAGAACAGGTGATGTTACACTTTTTTAAACCACGGAGTGCTGAGCAGACGCAGGTTATTACTCCACAAATCGATCCTTTTGGTAATATTGATGTTTGGCCAGAGGGCTTTTTTGACCAGTTTGATAAGGATATGAATCATTTTGCCGGTTGGGGGGATTGAGATGGAAGTACTTGTAAACGATCTCTCCTTTCATGGCCAGTTTCCCGATATCGCCTCATTTTCTGATGCGATTGATCGCTTGATGGCAGCACGTAACATGAGTAGGTTGTTAAGGCGAGAACTCTATTGTCATCGCAATCTGGCTTATGCTCAAGTCACCAGGGACTTGGCTATGCCACAGGCTGTTCAACAACTGAGCGCGGATAAGAAAAAAGCTGTAATACTCTGGTTGACGAAGAATGGCCCATACTGGGACGATGCTCGATTGCATAATTCTGACGATTTTATGGAGTGTTTAGACCATATTGTAACCGATTCAGCGATTGGAGAAGCCGCTTTTCGGGTACTTCATGGAGGTGATTGCCACCTGTTGAGCATAATGCCATCCGATTGGGAGCGCTCGCCTCTTCTGGTTTGCTGGCATAGGGTTGATGGTGATAACAGAGAGACAAGCATTGTCAATACCGCAAGCCTCGAAATTGCATTGCGTCTGGCTCCTGAACCAATTCATTCATGGGAACAGTTGGCGGTAGTGTGTCGCATCCGTTTCCCTCATATCAGCTTCTCGGTTGATGCTTTTGAGCCTTTTCGGGGGCATCCATTTGTTCCTGGAGCTGCTAATCAATTAATATGTAAACTTGAAATTCTTGCAAAATATCTGAATTGTTTTGACGAAGACGGAGAGCGTACAGAATACGGAGACCGTTTATATCGGAATTTTTTTACAGGGAAAAAAGCATGGTTTACAGATTCGTCTTCAGATGAAAAAAATGATTTTAAATCTGAACTGACATTTAAACATCCTGACGTACAAGGCCAAACATTATTTTGTCCATGGCATGGTAAGGTCAAGACACCTCAACTGCGGATTCATTTCTCTTGGCCAATCTATCCAAATGAGCCACTATATGTCGTGTATGTTGGGCCAAAAATAACCAAACGGTAATGGGAATGCGTGTCCATCAATTAACAATGACCTGTTTTCGTGGAGCTAAGTTGCTGCCGCTGGAACTCCATGATCGACTCAATGTGTTTTTCGGGACGAATGGCTCGGGAAAATCGAGCATCCTTGATGCTTCCGCTATTTTGCTCTCTTGGTTTGTCAATCGGGTCAAGCATGAAAGTTCTTCAGGACGTCCTCTTCAGGAGACAGATATTCGTAACGGTGAAGCATCTGCAGACCTTCATATTACTTGTAACTTTCGAGGAAGCTATTTTTCCTGGAATTTGGCAAAAACACGTAAAGGGTATAGCAAGAGAGATGCGGTTTCAATTCTGCTTTCAACAACCTTGGTTGCAAAGCAAGTTCAATCTGAGATTACAAAAAGCAATGGCTTCACAAATCTGCCGTTGATTGCCTATTACCCTGTTAATCGTGCAGTACTCGACATTCCTCTTCGCATAAAAGAACGGCATAGTTTTGATCTTCTTTCAGCGTACAGTGATTCGTTAACGGGTGGCGCAAATTTTAGAGCTTTTTTTGAGTGGTTCAGGGAGCGTGAAGATTTGGAAAATGAAAACAGAAAATATGCTGAAAAACCTGTAAAGCCTGAAGGATACCAGTTTCCAGATCGGCAACTCGAAGCTGTACGTGCCGCGTTGATGCTCTTTATGCCTGAGTTTACTAATCTCACCGTACGTCGTAATCCGCTTCGCATGGAGGTGGAGAAAAATGGCAAGACGTTGAGGGTCAACCAGCTTTCAGATGGCGAAAAGTGTTTGATGGCTATGGTTGGAGATCTTGCCCGCCGGATGGCCATTGCCAACCCTGTACGACCTAATCCGCTTGAAGGCGAAGGTATTATTCTCATGGACGAAATTGACCTGCACCTTCATCCAAAGTGGCAACGCCTGATTGTGCCGAAGCTTCTGGAGGTGTTTCCGAATTGTCAGTTTATTATCTCTACTCATTCTCCGCATGTTATCACGCATGTTCAGCCGGAAAGCCTGTTTCTTCTTATACAGACCGATTTGGGAATAGTTGCTCAGCAACCTTCCGAGTCTTATGGAAAAAGTATAGACCGGATTCTCGAAGACCTGATGGGTCTTGAAACGACCCGGCCTGACATTGTCAGCACAAGGCTTCATGATATTTATACCGCCATTGATCAAGCTCATTTTGATGAGGCGCGGCGTTCCATTGCCGAAATGAAGTCTGAAATTGGTGAAGACCCTGAACTGCTGAAAGCCGAAATCCTCATCAGGCGCAAGGAGATTATTGGCAAATGAAGTACATCGTCAAGCAGGAAGAACCGGCGGCTTTGGCCGAGTGGAAAGCCCTCAAGAATGATGAATGGTCGCCGACTTACGGTAAACTGAGTGGAGATGTTAAGAACATTGTCAAGATGGCTCTTATGGCTGAGCAAGGGTATATTTGTTGTTATTGTGAGCGCAGGTTAACTGATAACGACTCTCATATTGAGCATTTCAGCCCTCAGGAGAATACATCAACAGACCCGTTGGATTTTACTAACCTGCTTTGTTCTTGTCAGCAGAGATTGAAAAGAGGAGAACCGCGTCATTGTGGCAATCTGAAGGATAAGTGGTTTGATGAGCAATTGCTGCTATCTCCGCTTGATCCGGAATGTGAGAGCAGGTTTGCTTTTACCGGAGACGGATATATCAGTTCCGCACAACCGACGGATAAAGCTGCAACTGAAACAGTCGTCAGGCTTGGTCTTGATATTCCCAAACTCAGAAGCTTGCGAAAGAGTGCTATTGAACCCTTTTTGGATGACTCTTTGAATCAGGATGACGTGAATCGCTTTGTTTCGGGATATCTTCAACGGGATAGCGGCGGAATGTACGGAGAGCTCTGGTCAACTATACGTTACCTTTTTGGAAGCTGACTTGGTGCAACTGAACTACCAGAAATTCGGCCCGGCTCTCAAAAAGATCCCCAGCCTTGATACTAAAGAGGAGTAAAGTTCAGATGAAGACAATGGAACACAACATAAACAAGAGCGACCCTCGTATGAAGCTGAAGTCAATTGACCTGAAAGGGTTCAAGGCTGTTGATAGCCAATCTGGACAAAATATACCGTTAGGAGATGTGACTATACTGCTGGGGGCCAACGGCTCAGGAAAAAGCAATGTGGTCTCATTTTTCAAGATGCTGAACTTCCTTACAACCGGTGCACTGCAGAATTATGTTGGAAAGCAAGGAGTTGGTCAGCTTTTGTTTTATGGCCCAAAAGTGACTGAATCTCTCTCTTTTACCCTTCACTTTTTGTCAGAGAGTGCTGCCGACACTTACGAGGTCAAACTGTCGTATGGTTTGCCTGATCGTCTCTTTATCAGTGGTGAAAAGGTGACATTCCGGGAAAATGGAAGTAACAAACCTCAAGAGTACTATCTGGAAAGCGGTGGTGCTGAAGCTGGATTAAGTAAGGATGAACGGCAGACAAGCAAAGTTGTTTATACTCTTCTCTCAGGGATTCGTGCCTATCATTTTCATGACACTTCCGATACGGCACCCATTAAAGATCGTCGTTATGTGGACGATGCAAAATATCTTCGTCACGATGCCGGAAATCTGGCGGCTTTTCTGAAAATGCTGAAGGAGCATGACGAGTACACGCGATACTACGATCGGATTGTTCGACATATTCAGCGTGTCATGCCGCAGTTTGGGGATTTTTCTTTGGAGACCTTACCTGGAAATGACATGTATGTTCGTCTTAATTGGACGGATGTCTATGGCAGTGAATATCTTTTTGGGCCGGATCAAATTTCGGATGGGTCACTCCGTTTCATGGCTTTGACAACGCTATTATTGCAACCTCCGGCACTGTTACCGAAGTTTATTATACTTGATGAACCGGAGCTTGGTCTTCATCCCGCGGCTATAGCTGAGTTGGCGGGGATGATTCATACGGTAGCAAAAAAAACCCAGATTCTTGTAGCTACGCAATCAACCCGCTTTGTGGATGAGTTCAATCCTGATGATCTGCTTATAGTTGATCGTGACGAAACGAATCGTTGTTCGGTTTTCAAAAAATTGGATGCTGAACAGCTTCAGGATTGGTTGAAAAACTACAGTCTGTCAGAGTTGTGGGAGAAAAATGTGCTGGGAGGTCAGCCATGATTCGCCTGCATGTAACTGCTGAAGGCCAGACTGAACAGGCTTTTGTGAAAAAGGTGTTAGCTCCACACTTGGCTAAGTCAACTGTTTTTGCTGATGCTCGTTGTGTGCTGACGAGCAAAGACAAGCGGACAGCAAAAGAGTATCGCGGTGGATTACTGCACTATCAGAAAGCAAAAAACGATATTCTGACATGGCTGAAGGAAGATGACAATCCAGAATGTCGTTTCACCACCATGTTTGATCTGTATGCTTTGCCCGATGACTTTCCTGGCTATCAGGAGGCGTTAAGGCAAGCAGATCCTTACAAGCGTTGTGAAATACTGGAGGAAGCTCTCTACCAAAATATCGGAGACCATCGATTTATCCCCTACATTCAGCTTCATGAGTTTGAAGCACTCATTCTTGCTGACCCGCAAAAGTTAGACTGGGAATACATGGAGCATGATAATCCTATCAAGAATCTGTTACAAATGGTTGGCGCACAGAATCCGGAATTAATCAATGACGGGTGGGAGACAGCGCCATCAAAACGGATTATCAAAGAAATTCCAGAATATGATAAAGTCAGTTCAGGTGTGTTGGTGACTGAGAAAATCGGGCTTCCTGTTTTACGGGGGAGATGCCAGCATTTTCATGAATGGCTGATTCGTTTGGAGAATCTGGGAGAAACAACATGAATAGTCGCATTGCCCAGGCTCTGAACAGGCTCTTTGAGCGTCATCGTATTGTCTTCTGGAATGATACAAAGCGTGAGCTGCGAGACGCATTCGATGCCGTACAGCTTGAGGGTGTTGAAAAAATTGAGCTTGCCAACAACGAGTTTGGCGTAAAGTATCGCATTCTGCGTGAACAGCCGGAACAGAAATTTCTGCTTTATCGTGAAGGGGCGCAACCAGCAATGCTCGATAACTGGCTCCTCGATGTGGAGCTTGCTCATGGGGAGTTTCGTGCTGATCAAGCGAGTATCTGGCTCTCAGAGTTGGAGCTTGGCAGTGATTTTCGGGATGTGGTGAAGGATCATGCTGAATTCTACAAGTCTGCGAAGAGGATTGAGAGCCTTAAAAAAGTGCTCAAGTCGGATGATACTCCCGGCCTTATCAGGCTGAAAATGGTTGCGGTTTGTGCCGGTTCCGCCCCTCAGCTCGATATGGTGGTGGAACATCTGCTCGACGAGTTGGCTGGGAGCGCTTCGAATGATAAACAGTTGGGGCTGGAATTACTGGATGGTGATAAGTTCCGGTTGATTGAGCGCTGCCGGTTGGATGGATATTTCTGGGAGCTGATGAAACGGAATTATGGCTATGAATCATCTGAGCCTGGCCTTAAGGATTTTGTTATCGAGTTGTTCAAGTTCTGCTTTGCCGTTGGCACTGATGGAAATGATAAGCTTTCCGGTGATGCGCTGGTGTTTTTGAAGCGCTGGAAAGACTGCCGTCAATTTGAGCGCTGCTTTGAAGTGCTTTCGGATGAGTGTGCCGGGATTCTGCGTCTTGCAGAGAAACTGGAGGGGCTTGATTTTCGTCAACTGATTGAACTCGATTATTTCCGGTTGATTGACCGAAAAATTATCAGTGATCTGGTTCGGGCTCTTGCCGCTCGAACGGTGTTCAGTCATGAAGTAACGCAATGGATCCGCCTGCGACGCCAAGGCCACTGGTTCAAAGAGTTCCACCATTTCTATGAGGCTGTTGAGTATGCTGCGCTTTTCATGCATGCAATCGAAGAGGCAAAACTGGATATGAGTTCCATGGCTGATGGCGTTCAGCAGTACAGTCGCTATTGGTTTCGGCTCGATCAGTTCTACCGTAAATTCACCCATCATGCCAGCATCTCTGCCCAAGCCTCGCTGATGGCGGAGTTAAGCGAAAAAGTGGAAAATCTTTACTCCAACAACTATCTCCTGAAGCTGAACGATCGGTGGCAGTCGTTCGTTGACAAAACCGATGCATGGGAGGCTTCTCCTGTTCTGCTCCAGAAGAGTGTTTTCGAGCGGTTTGTACAGCCATTTCTCTCAAAGAAAAATAAAGTCTGTGTCATTATTTCCGATGCGTTACGCTACGAAATTGGTGATGAATTGCTCACGCTTATTCGGCAGGAAGACCGGTATGATGCACAATTGGAGCCGGTGCTCGCAATGCTGCCGAGCTATACACAGCTCTGTATGGCCTCGCTTTTGCCGAACAGAGCGCTGGAGCTTGCCGATAACGATACAGGGATGGTGATGGTGGATGGCCTCAGCTCGCAGGGCACGGCCAATCGCTCGAAAATTCTCGGCCAGTCAGCTTCATGGCGGGGTATAGCAGTCAAGGCGGATGAGGTGATGGCGCTCAAGGGTGATGAGTGCCGGGCATTGCTACGCGATCATGATGTGGTGTATCTCTACCATAATCGCATTGACCTTACTGGCGACAAGCGCGAATCGGAAGAGAGGGTATTCGAGGCTGTTGAAGAGAGTTTGCAGGATCTTGTCAAGCTGATCAAGAAACTCACCGGAGCCAATGCCAATAACTTGCTGGTCACTTCTGATCATGGATTTATCTACCAGAACCGTGCTCTTGACGAAAGCGATTTTTCAGCAGAGGAGGCTGAAGGTGAGCGGATTTTTTTCCGCGACCGGCGATTTGTACTTGGGAAGGGGCTGAAAGAGGCTTCGGGTCTCAGGAAGTTCAATTCCGCCCAGCTTGGACTGACGGGAAATATGGAGGTGCAGATTCCGAAATCAATCAATCGCTTGCGTCTCAAGGGTTCAGGAAGCCGTTATGTGCATGGAGGAGCATCGTTGCAGGAGGTGGTGATTCCCCTTATCAGGATCAATAAAAAGCGGCAGAGCGACATTTCGGTTGTTGATGTGGATATTATTCGTGGCACCAGCTCGGTTATCACCTCCGGTCAGCTTGCCATTGTACTCTATCAGTCGCAGCCGGTTACCGAAAAGGTTCAGACAAGGACTCTTGTTGCCGGGATGTATACTCTTGCTGGAGATCTGATTTCCGATTTCCACACCCTTGTTTTTGATATTAGCTCTAACAATTCCCGGGATCGTGAGCGGCAGGTACGTTTTCTGTTGACCAGCAAAGCTGATGAGGTGAACGGTCAGGAGGTTATTTTGAGGCTGGATGAGAAATATCCTGGTACCTCCCACTACAGCGAGTACAAGTCGATCCGCTATTCTGTGCGGCGCTCATTTACCAGCGATTTTGATTTCTAAGTTGTCAGTTGTCAGTTGTCAGTAATCAGTAATCAGTAATCAGTTGTCAGTTGTCAGTTATCAGTGAGGGAGGTTTCTATGAGGTTTGAGGATTTGGAAGTTTGGAAGCGGTCGGCGAGGCTTTCGGCTGAGCTGTACAAATCGTTTGCTGATTGTAAGGATTTTGGTTTCAGAGATCAGATAACTCGTTCGGGATTATCTATTCCGAGCAACATTGCTGAGGGCTTGGAGAGAAGTTCAAAAAAAGAGTTTATCAGGTTTTTGCAATATTCCAAGGGATCGTGCGGTGAGCTGAGAACGCAAATTTATATCGGCATAGACATTGGCTATATCGACAAATCTCAAGGCAATACGTGGGTGAACGAAACCAGAGAAATCTCCGCCATGCTGGTTGGTCTCATCAACTCAATAGAAAAACAACTGAAAACTGACCACTGATTACTGAAAACTGACAACTGATTACTGACAACTGATTACTGAAAACAGATTACTGAAAACAGATGACTCTTTTCGACCAGAAAATAAACACTCATTTCGCAGGGCTTGTTGTACGCAAGGATCTTGTCAAGACCGTCAAAGGCAACGCCATTGTTCCAACATACGTTCTTGAATATCTGTTGGGTCAATACTGTGCGACAAGCGATGATGCTTCGATTCAAACCGGCATCGAGACTGTTAAGGAGATTCTCCGTAAACACTATGTGCATCGCAATGAAGCCGGGTTGGTTCGATCCAATATCAAGGAGAAGGGAAGATATAAGGTCATCGATAAGATCAGTGTTGCGCTGAATGACAAGAGTGACGCATACGAGGCAGAGTTTTCAAATCTTGGAATAAAGAAGGTTCTGGTTGATTCCGGTACGATCAAGACTCATCCAAAATTACTGGTTGGGGGTGTATGGTGCATTGCGGATATTGAGTACGAGTTCAAGGAAGAGAAGAACGCTGTGCCGTGGATCCTTTCGACGCTGAAACCGATTCAGTTGTCCCACTTCGATTTTGAGGGTTATGTTGAAGCCCGCAAGCAATTCACTACTGACGAGTGGATTGATCTGCTGATCCAGAGCATCGGATTCAATCCTGAAATGTTCGGAAAACGCAGCAAACTGACTCAGCTCGTCAGGTTGATCCCCTACTGTGAACGCAACTACAATCTGATTGAACTTGGCCCCAAGGGGACTGGGAAGTCGCATATCTATTCGGAGTTTTCCCCGCATGGTATTCTTATTTCCGGGGGTGAGGTGACGGTGCCCAAGCTTTTTGTGAGCAACGCTTCGGGTAAAATAGGGTTGGTCGGCTATTGGGATGTAGTGGCCTTTGATGAATTTGCCGGTAAACAGAAACGGGTGGATAAGGCGCTGGTCGATATCATGAAAAACTACATGGCCAACAAGTCCTTCTCCCGGGGTGTTGAAACCCTTGGAGCAGAAGCATCCATGGTTTTCGTTGGCAACACCCGGCATACTGTGCCCTACATGCTCAAGCACTCCGACCTGTTTGATGAGCTGCCCGAAAAGTTTTATGACTCTGCTTTTCTCGACCGTATCCATTTCTATGCACCAGGGTGGGAGGTGGATATTATTCGAGGAGAGATGTTTTCCAGTGGTTATGGATTTGTTGTCGATTACCTTGCCGAAATTCTTCGCTCCATGCGCAACCACGACTATTCAGATCGTTATCAAGAGCACTTTTCACTTTCTCCCGATATTTCAACCCGTGACCGGGATGGCGTTAATAAAACTTTTTCTGGTCTCATGAAGATCCTGTTTCCTCAGGGAGGAGCTTCAAAAGAGGAGATTGAAGAGCTGCTTCAATTTTCTATTGAGGGGCGGAAAAGGGTTAAGGATCAGTTGATGCGAATCGATTCGACCTATCTAAAGGTTCATTTTGCTTATACGGATGTCTCTGGTCAATCAAGAACAGTTACAACGCTTGAAGAGGAAGTATACCCTCATTTCTACAACAAAACGATTGGTGAGGTTGATGGAAAACTGCCTCAGGTTGAAAGCCGGGAGCTGGATTTCACGGAGGTTTCTGGAGCTGTTGTTGCTTCAGTTGCCGCCCCTGCCGTTAAAGAAGAGCATCTTACTTTTCAGGAGAACCAGCGGGGAGTCTCTTATGACTCGCTTTTTGGCTCATACCTGAGCGGTGCAAGCCGCATTGTGCTTACTGATCCCTATATCCGCATCTTTTATCAGGTGCGAAATCTCATGGAGTTTCTTGAGACGGTTGTCAAACACAAGCCGATGGAGGAGGAGGTTGCCGTTCATGTAATCACAACGGAAGAGGATTTCAAGGGAGGCCAACAGAAAGAGTATTTTGAAAAGATAGAGGAGTCATGCATCGCAGCAGGTATTGCTTTTACCTGGGAGTTTGATGGAACCGCCACCATTCACGCCCGACATATCGAGACGGACAATGGATGGAAAATCCTGCTTGATCGCGGACTGGATATTTTTCAGCACTATGAGATGAACGATACGTTTACCTTTAACAATCGCCTTCAGCAGTTCCGGCCCTGCAAAGCCTTTGAGGTGACATTTATCAAGAGCAGGTAGGCCTTTAATCAAGTTTAAGCCTGACGAGATTATTCAGGCTGGTCATGAACTGCAAGCCTCTGGTCATAAAATCACTGGCTCTGCCCTGCGCCAGAAAACAGGTGGTGGCGAGCCCTCATGGCTAAAGGAAATTTTACTACCCAAGTCGTAGCGATTTTGCACTCTACACCATAGAGAGGCGAGCCTATATTGGCCAATGCAGCATGTGTCCTTTTCAGAAGAGAAGAAAAATTCACCCGTCAAAAGTTTACTCTCTCTTTTTCATTATCTTTGGAAACTTTTCGGAAAATTTTTCAAGTATACGGAAGGTTCAAAAAATGGAAATATTGAGCGATTGGTAAAGTTTTTGCTTTTTTTGCTTCGTTTTCGTTCTCTCATTTCATTTAATTATAATGATATATAAGAATTTTATAAAAAGTTTTCGATGAAAGCTCTTATCTTGTACGACAGCAGAACTTCTAACAGTTCTACTGAGGCGATTATTGATGCCATAGGGCTCGGCCTGGCGGAATCAGGCGTTTATGTTGAAAAAGCAAAGTGCAGGGCGCTGGCAGACTACAGTTTTGTAGGGGAATTTGATCTTGTCATTCTTGGTGCGCCGGTGTACAATTTTGTTGTTGCCTCACAGCTTTTGGGCGCCTTGATTTTTGGCGACCTGAAAAAAAATCTTAAAAGGAAAAAAGTTGCGCTCTTTTTGACATGCGGAAGTTCGCAGTCTACGGCAGCGGTGCTCTATCTGCCGCAGTTGAAAATGCACTTGATCCGCAATAAAATTCTTGTTGAAACAATTTTTCCACCAGATGTTCTTTCAGAGGGCGATGCTGTTGAAATCTTTGTTGAAGATGTGCTTCATCAGTATAATAAAAGCTTGAAATCCAGAGGGTTGTCGGCGAAATGGACTCAGGAGGCCCAGGAGTGGTTTCAGTCTATGCCCTCCTTTATGCAGGGGAAGTTCAGGACAATGGCTGAAGAGTATGCCGAGGAGATGGGATATAAGGAGATTACCCTTGCCGTGCTTGAAGAGGCGCGTGACACCCTTGGCGGCACATAGTGGTGAACCAGCTCGCGCAAAATAAAGATGGAGTGCCGGGGTTTTTCAGTCACTCGCTCTTATTTTGCCGTTTTATTGGAGGAGTGTTTTCCTATAAATTTGTTCAGAAGAATGACGATGGTAATGCCTGAAAAAAAATAGAGCACGGGTGCGTAGATGGACGTGTAGAGAGTGATTTGCTGCATGGTTGTTGTTTCTTGTTGGTTTTCGGCGTTTTATTTTTTGATGTTGTGTTGGCGTTCAAAGGTGTCAAGCTGCTCCTCGATGTTTTTTCTGAAGGCAAGGCTTGTTATAAGGTTAAGGAATTTATAGGGATTTTTTCTTACCCTGTTGGCAATATTTTTCCATGAATAGACTTTGTAGTAACTCGAAAGGAATTTGTGCTGAAAAGCAACCGGGTCATAGTTTGCGGAGTGGATAACAAGATTGGATGCGTTGTATTTTTCCCAGTCATAGTCGGTGATAAGCCCTTTTTTTGTGTACTCCTGGTACATTGTTGTTCCAGGGTAGGGGGTGATGATCTGAAAGATTGGCATGAAAACATTGTTGCGGCTGACAAACCGCACAAGCTCGTCCATGTCTTCAAAACTGTCAAGATCCGGGTTGACAAGAAAATTTCCCTGTACGTTCAGGCCCGCTCTCCGGCACTCATCAATAACTTTGGCGAATGTATCGGCGGAATTGACATGGCCTTTATTGTAAGCTTCAAGGGTACTTTGCTTTATGGACTCGAAGCCCACCAGCACCATGAGGCATCCTGAATCGACAAGCCTTTTTACGGTCTCCTTGTCTTCAAGGAAATTCATGCTGAAGAAAACACTGTAGTTGATGTTGCATCCTTTCAGGAGTTCAAGATACTCCCAAAGCCTTTTTTTGTTGATGCCGAGGTTTTCGTCGCACAGCATGAACCATGGTTTTTGCCCTCGTCGGCCCGGTTTAAAAAAAACCTCTTTTGCGGTTTCAATCTGTTGTTTCAGCTCTTCAGGATCTTGTGTTCGATAGAGTTTTCCTGTAAAATTTGGTGTCACACAAAACGAGCACTCAAAAGGGCAGCCGCGAGTGACATAGATTGGTATTGATTTTGTTCCGTCAATTTTTCCCCGCTTTGAAGATTTCCCAATCCTGATATAATCAAGAGGGGCGATTTTTGTTACCGGGGGAAAATCAAGAGAGTTGTAGAGCGGTTTCAGGCGATTGGCGGCTGCATCTTCCAGGACGGTGCTCCAGAGGTTTTCGGCCTCTCCGCAGACAATGCTGTCGGCATGGGCCTGTGCTTCATCCGGGTTGAAGGAGACGTGTAACCCGCCGAGTACGACTTTTTTACCCTGACGGCGAAACTGGTCGGCAATTTCGTATGCTCTCGACGCATCAATGGTTCTTGACGTTATGCCTACAAGGTCGTATTCTCCGTCATAGGTTATTTTGTCGTTGAAATGTTCATCAGCAATCTCAATGTCATATTCTTTTGGTGTTATGCTCACAAGAACGCCGATCGCCATGTTGAACAATGGCTTCTGGTTGCTTTTCGAGTCTTTTTTTCCCTTTGGCGCAATCAGAAGCAGTTTGAAGGGTTTTTTGTGTTGAGGAGCCGTTTGTCCCATGATCAAGTTTGTCGTTAAACCAAAATGCAGGCTTTCATTCAACATTGGCTTGCTGCTCAAGACCTTTGCGATGAATTGCACCCTTCTGTCGGTGTGTTCATCAGCCCACTGAAATTACAAAATTCTGTCAGCTTTAAAACTGTTTTCATGCTCAATGAGCGCTTTGAGCCTCTCTTTTTGTTTACCTTACAAAGGATAAAAATGGACTGTTGAGGGTTCGGGGAATTTATGGCGCTTTGATGGAGAGGGAAGAAGGTGTAACTTTCCCTTTTCTTTGCAACGGTTCTTTTAAATGGTATTAGCTGCTTATGGTACTCGAACAGGTACGGGAGACGCATCCGCTTGTTTATAAGCACTTCAGTATGCTTGATGATGGTCGAAAGTATTTTGAGCAAATCCTTGAAATCGACCGCTATTGGGAGCAGGTCAACAGTGGCGTCTGTCTGGACGTGGTTTTTGACGGAGAGATGATGCCCAAGGGGATAACGATCAGTGGAGAGTATGATATTGTGTATGCTGGGGGAACTCTGGCTCTTTTTCATGCTGCGGTTATGGCTGAAAAGTATCAGCGTTCAGTGCTTGTTTTTGACCGCAATACTCCGGGGAAGTCGACCCGTGACTGGAATATATCGAGGAGTGAGCTGAAAAATCTGGAGGAGACGGGGTGTTTTTCGGCCGAAGAGATTGAGCGTAGTATTGTTTGCCGTTATAAAACAGGCTGGGCCGAGTTTTTTGTTGAAGATGGCCGAAAAAAAAGACTCTATCTTGATAATGTGCTTGATTGTGCGGTTGAGGCCAATACACTGCTGGAACTTGCACAACAAAAAATTCTTGCTGCTGCTGGCAATCAGGTTTTATGTGGTCGAACCTTTACAAGGTGCTTTCAGTTTCCGGGTCATGTTGTTGTCGAGGTTGAAGATCGGGATCATGAAAAATTTTATTATAAGGCGAGACTTTTTGCTGATGCCATGGGGGTTTCATCTCCTGTTGCCAGGCAGTTGAACAATGGACGCCCCCAGACACATGTTTGTCCGACGGTCGGGACTCTTGCCTCCGGTCTGGAGGGGGTGGATGAAGAGATTGGTGAAATACTTGTCAGCATTGAGCCAGCAGATCACAGTGCCGGAAATGGTCGCCAGTTAATCTGGGAGGGGTTTCCTGCCGGAAAAAAGCAGTATACGACCTACCTCTTTTTTTATGACTCTCTTGATTCGTGTAACGACAAGACTCTTCTCGGGCTGTTTGAGACCTATTTCCGCAAACTCCCCTCTTATAAAAATCCGGGAGACGATTTTGTTATTCATCGGCCAGTTTTTGGCATTATCCCGGCATATTTTCATGACGGTTTTACCCTTGCTCGCGAAGTTGCCTCTGACAATATTCTTATGATCGGCGATGCAGCCGCTCTTGGTTCGCCCTTGACTTTTTGTGGCTTTGGATCATTTGTTCGTAATATCAAGTCCTTGACCGCCGGGTTGGAGCGTGTTTTGCAGAGTGGTAAACTGGAGAAGGCGAGTCTTGAGCGGGTGAGTGCATACGAGCCCAATGTGGCTGCTATGGCAAACCTCATGAAGTATATGTGCTACAGTAAAGAGACCGATAGCCGTAACTTTGTCAATGAAATGATGAATGAGGTCATGATCGTACTCGATCGTCTTCCGCCCCGTTATCGTGAATCATTGTTTCGCGATACCATGGATCTTGCTGACCTTTTCGTTGTCGGTGTTCATGTTGCCTGTGGTTATCCTGGAATTTTAAGGGCAACGGCGAGCAAGCTTGGTCTGAATGGATCGATTGGTATGATGAAGAATCTGATTGGTTGGGCGTTCTCTCCGAAATCTGTGAAAAATTGATGTTTTCTTAAACCTTTAAATACACAATGATCATGGTAAAAGATGAAAAAAAAGGCGGATTTTTTTCCCGGTTCAAAAAAAGTGATGTCTCTTCCCAAGAGGAGCCAGCCATAAAAGCAGCAACAACTTCGCCATCCCAGGCGCAAAGTGGTGCTGTTGCTGCCAAACAGGGAAGCGGCGCATTGCCTAAAGCAGCAGTTGCTCCGGAGCAGGCCGAGGATTCAGCACTATCTGAGCCTCTTATTGATACCGTTGAAGCCTTTAATGTTTATTGCTGCTCTCTGGTTGATATTGGCACCTCGCAGTTGAAGATGGTTGAGATGGTATGCGATATGGTATCTAATTCACTCAATAAAATTATTGATGCCTCGGCTAAAAAAGAGTAGGTCGCAGGCTTCGTTTTTGTTTGATAAGGCGTTTATGAAGTAGAGATGACTTGCTTGTCAAGAGTGTAAACAAGAGTTTTTATGTCTGATAATCAACAGCACCTGTTACCGGAAGGAGTTCTCAAGCCCGCAGCCGCAATTGTAAGCGGGGCATTTCTTCTCTCCCCGTTTGGGATTCCGTTCTTTGTCCGCGGAGTCCCACGGATATTGCTTGCTGGCCTTGGTGGCTTTCTGGCTGGAAACGTGGCCAACAAGGTTGCTGGCACTTTGGCTGAAAATATGGTTGAGGTTATGCGGCAAAGGACGGAAGAGAGTGAATAAGGAACTCTCAATCCATGACAAGCGTTTTAGAGCTTCAGAACTCTTTTCACGGACTTGCGGTTCCTTAATTTTTTCAGTACATCAATGGAAGTTGTTGGTAAAAGCAAAGCGCATGTGGTTCTTGACTCATGTTTCCATGAATCAATTCTCTATTTTTCAGATCATGAAAAGCTGCTGAAGTGTAATCCTTATTGTAGTAATGTCAAGTATTTGGTGGACCAAGGTATTTTTCAGTGGATTTTTCAGGTGGCCGACCCCCGAAATAATCCGATCACGGCAGTATTTTTTGTTCGCCAACTGGAGGAGGTTTTTTCGTTTAATGACAGTTACGGTCAGCAGTTGGCGTCCAGGGTAAAAAATAGAGCGCATCTCAATGGTGATGGAAGGCGGATTCGCTGGGAAGCGGTTCGCGATCATCCGGAAGTTGAACGGATCTCTCCCAACACCTTTGTCGGGCATGCAAGTTCTGAGATTTGTTTGTTGCATCAGCATGATGGTCGTACATCAGTCTATTTTGATACCGATATTGCTCTTGATTTTGAACTCTCGTTTCCCTTGAACCTTATGCCGGAGGGTATTTTGAGGTTTATGAGCGAGACCGTTATGTCGCAGATCATGCAACAGGCAACAGAAAGTATGCTCTGCCAGATTCAGTCTGATATTTGCTGCACTGCGGCTGAACTTGTTGTAGAGGGTGGAAAAAAACGGGGTTGATTTTTCAACAGTTTTTTTTCATCATGCCCCGCAATCAATGAAAAGTGCTTGCGGGGTGTTCGTTTTTTTTATATCTTGAATACCTGTAGGGGGTATGGGTATCAGTATCAGTCAATTTTTTTGTGCGATTCTTATGATTAAAACTGAACGGAACATGAGCGATGTGATTCTCCGGCTGAAAAGGGTTGCCGGTCAGGTTGAGGGACTTGTCAGGATGATTGAAAGGGAAGAGGAGTGCTCACAGATTATTACCCAGTTTCAGGCGGCAAAGGCCGCTTTGGACAACACGTTTTCATTGGTACTGCATCGCAACCTCAAGGAGTGCATGAGTAATGATGATTCAAAAAGTGTTGAAAAGATTTTGAAGCTCATCTCTAAACAATAAAAAGAAATGAAGATATACAAGGCATTGATTGGTTTTGGTGTGGTTGCAGCTTTGGCCTCGCCGCTTCAGGCAAAAACCGCAGACAGAACAATGCGGCTCTCTCTTTCTGACGCCATCACTATGGCCCGTCAAAACAATTATACGGTAAAGGCGGCCAAAAGCAGGGTCGATCAGGCTCAAGGGAGGGTAGTTCAGACCCGACAGTCATATCTGCCGAAAGTGACGCTGTCGGAGACGCTGGTTGTGACCAACGATCCCGGGGCTGCGCTGGTCTTCAAGTTGCAGCAGAATAGTGTACAGCAGAGTGATTTTATGCCTGAAAAGCTTAATAACGCTGATGTTATCAACGATTTCAATACTTCTCTCCAGGTGATGCAGCCTCTGTACAATGCTGATGCTGCAATAGGCCGGAGTATGGCGTTAACCGCCAAAAAGGGACAGGAGCTTATGGCCCTTCGCACAGAGGAGAGTATTGGCCTCCAGGTCAGCAAGGTCTATTACGGGATCATTCTTGCCCGAAAAAACATAACGGCAGTCGAACAGTCTATAAAAACCATGCAGACTCACAGCAACGATGCCGCCAAGGGCTATCGTGCCGGGTTGTTGACAAAATCTGACAAGCTTTCGACCGATGTGAGGCTTGCTGAGCTTCAGGAGCAGAAGCTTCTGCTGCATGACGAGATAAAAAATGGCACGGACGTTCTTGCCGTGCTGCTTAATCTTGAGCCGGGCGTGAGCATTGTGCCGACTGGTGATTTTGTTGTTGATGATTTGCTGCCTGATGGAAATGAATCATACATGCTTGAGAATCGCGCCGATCTTAAGGCACTCGAAACCTTTCGACAGGTAGCAGCAAGTCAGGAAGAGATGGTTCATGCCTCAACACTTCCGCGCCTGAACGCCTTTATGCAGACCAACCTGCACAGTAACAATATTTTTGGCGGTGGTTCCAGTTGGGCGCTTGGGATGAATATGCAGTGGAATATTTATGATGGTATGGCAACGGCGGGTCGTACCCAGGAGGCCAAGGCGCAGACGCGTGAGGCGATGTACAACTATGAGGCGGCAAAGAGCAATAGTCAGGCTGAGGTGAACCGGTCGCTCAGGTCGCTGAAAACTGCCAAAGCAAGAATTGCTGTTGCCCGCAAATCTCTTGAGGAGGCAAAGGTAAGCCTTGATTTTATCGGTGAGCAGTTTAAGACAGGCATGGCGATGACCTTCGAGCTTTTGATGAGAGAGCAGGCCTACACCTACTCGAAAATGAGGTTGAACCAGGCATTCTATGATTATTGTGTGTCGAAAAGTGAGCTTGACTATTACCGTGGTAACTGAGAGGCTTTTTTAACTGAAGCGAAATAATTCTATGAGCGTGGATATAAAAAAGAAATTTTTTCCTTTTCTGTTGGCCATTTCACTGTTTTTTGCAGGGTGCGGCAACCATGATCCGGAGTCGATAAAAAGCCGAAGCCAGCTCTCTCCTGTTGCTGTCGTGAGTGTTGTTGCCGTTCGTAGTGCGGTTGAGGCAGGGGGTGATGAGGTGCTGCTGGTGCCTGCATCGGCAATTTTCCGTAAAGGGGAGCTTACAGCAGTGTTCGTTGTCGGGGCTGATAATCGCCTCTCTGTTCGATGGATCAGTACAGGGCGTTCTATGCAGGGCGATGTTGTTGTTCTTGGCGGGCTGGATAAAGGAGAGCCTGTGGTGGGAGTCTCTGCTCCTGCGTTTGTTGAAGGTGTAACGGTAATAAAACGTGTGACTGCGGAGGATCAAACCCATGAATGATGGTATTGCCGGTAAACTTGCAAAACAGTTTATCAATTCGAAAATTACACCGCTCTTGATGGTGGCCTCTCTTTTGGTGGGTATTATGGCGACATTTATGACGCCGAGAGAGGAGGAGCCCCAGATTGTGGTGCCGATGGTTGACCTCTATATTCCCTATCCGGGAGCAACTCCTGCTGAGGTAGAGGTACGGGTTGCCAAGCCGGTTGAGCGTACCTTGACTGAAATTCCTGGCGTGGATTATGTCTATTCCACCTCCCTGCCTGACTTTGCTGTGGTGACGGTACGCTACAAGGTTGGTGAGGATGCTGAGAAAAGCATGGTCAAGTTGTGGTCTACCCTGATGAAAAATATGGACAAAATGCCTCCTGGAGTCCAGTTCCCGTTGCTGAAAAAGGTCTCGATTGACGATGTCCCGGTACTTAATCTCACCTTCTGGAGTAAGACAAAGGATCCCTTTCAGCTTCGTAAAACTGCCGTAGGGGTGGCTGATGAGCTAAAAAAAATCAAGAATATCGGTGATGTTGAGATAAAGGGGGGATTGAAACGCCAGGTAAAGATTGTGCTCAATAAGGAACAACTCCGGCAGTTCAATGTGAGCCCCTTGCAGATTGCCCGTCAGTTACAACTGTCCAACACTCAGATGACTTCTGGTGATTTCAAGCAGATGAATGAGGAACTCATTGTTCGTTCGGGACGCTTTCTTGAGAGCGCCGATGATGTTGCCAATATTGTAATCGGTATCTACGGCGCATCACCGGTCTACCTCCGCGATGTTGCAAGTGTTGTGGACGGGCCAGAAGAGGTCAATAATTACAACTTTTTCGGCTGGGCGGCGGCGGCTCCGAAAGGTTCAGCCTCGGGCGAGTATCCTGCGGTGACCTTGACGGTGGCCAAGCGGCAGGGAAGTGATGCTTCAAAGCTTGCTGATAAGGTGCTCGCAAGGGTTGATAATCTCAAGAAAGGTTTTATTCCCGCCGATGTGACGGTATCCGAAACGAGGAACTACGGCGCAACAGCAACCGACAAGGTCTTTACTCTTCTTGAGCATCTCATTGTGGCAGTTGTTGCGGTAACGATTGTGGTCGGCTTTTTTCTTGGATGGAGGGGGGCTTTGGTGGTTTTTGCCTCGGTGCCGATTACCTTCGCCCTTACCCTGCTTATCTATTATCTGCTCGATTATTCACTCAACAGGGTGACTCTTTTTGCGCTGATTTTTGTAACTGGTATTGTTGTTGATGACTCGATCATTATTGCCGAGAATATTCATCGGCATTTTGCCATGAAGCGGCAGCCAAGGCTGCAGGCGGCAATTACGGCGATCAATGAGGTGGGTAATCCGACGATTCTGGCAACCTTTACGGTTATAGCCGCCGTGCTTCCGATGGTCTTTGTTTCAGGTCTGATGGGTCCCTACATGAGCCCGATGCCAATAGGTGCTTCGCTGGCCATGATTTTTTCGCTGCTTGTTGCCCTCATTGCCACGCCCTGGCTTGCATTCCGTCTTCTGAAAACAGAGGAGGGGCATCATGAAGAGTATGACATTACCAATACAGGCTATTACAGACTCTTCAACACGATTCTCACTCCCTTTATTGAGAGCAGTTTCAAGCGCTGGATTGCTTTTGGGGTGGTCGGGCTGATGCTCGTTGGTGCCATTCTGCTGGTGCCGATGAAGGCCGTTCAGATGAAGATGCTTCCCTTTGACAACAAGAATGAGTTTCAGGTTATTGTTGATATGCCAGAAGGTACCGCACTTGAGCAGACGGCAAGGGTGACCAAGGAGATTTCGGCCTATCTGAAAACCGTGCCCGAAGTCAGCAGTTATCAATACTATGTCGGTATCAATGCGCCTATCAATTTTAACGGCCTTGTGCGTCATTACTACATGCGTCAGGCAAAAAATATGGGCGATATTCAGGTCAATCTTGTACCAAAAGATGAGCGCAAGGCGCAGAGCCATGATATTGCCAAAAAGGTGAGGGCCGGGGTGCAGCAGATTGCAAGGCGGTACAATGCCAATGCCAAGATTGTTGAGATTCCTCCAGGCCCTCCGGTGCTTTCCACTCTTGTTGCTGAAATTTATGGTCCATCACAGGAGCAGCAGATTGCACTTGCCAGGCAGGTCAAAAAGGTTTTTCAGGAGACTCCTGGAGTGGTTGATGTTGATTGGATGGTTGAAGATGACCAGAAGGTTTACGATCTGGTGGTCAACAAAGAGCGTGCCGCTTTCCGCGGAGTGAGTGCTGAACAGATTGCCCAGACGCTGCGTATGTCGCTTGCCGGCATGGATGTAGGGGTACTGCATACCGACAAAGAGCTTGATCCTGTCACAATCCAGGTAAGGCTGCCACAGTCTGACAGAACCTCCTTGCATGATCTTTCAACTCTTTTTGTGCAGTCGCAGGGTATGGGAACCCTGACAACCCGTCTGCGGGCTGGAGAGATGATTCCGCTTTCGGAGCTGGTGAGGGTTGAAGAGAAGATTAAGGAGAAGAGTATTTACCGCAAGGATCTCCGCAGGGTTGTTTATGTGACGGCAGATGTTGCCGGAGCGACGGAGAGTCCGGTCTATGCCATGCTCAACATGGATAAAAAAATAGAGCAGCTCAAGGTTCCGGGAGGATACAGCGTCAGCCCGCTTTATACGGCCAGCCCCGCTTCGGACGAGAAACTGGCCATGAAATGGGACGGGGAGTGGCAGATTACCTTTGAAGTTTTCAGGGATCTTGGCACCGCCTTTGCAGTTGTTCTTGTCATCATTTATCTCTTGATTATCGGCTGGTTTCAGTCGTTCAAGACTCCGCTGATCATGATGATTGCCATTCCGCTGAGCCTTGTTGGCATTATCCCAGGCCATTTTGTGCACGGCGCCTTTTTTACCGCAACCAGCATGATTGGCATGATTGCCCTGGCGGGAATTATGGTACGCAACTCGGTACTGCTTATTGATTTTATCCAGATCCGCAGGGCGGAAGGTGCTGATCTCAAGCGGGCGGTCATAGAGTCGGCTGCGGTTCGTACAAAGCCGATCATTCTGACTTCAGGCGCTGTTGTTATCGGCTCTCTTGTCATGCTTTTTGACCCGATTTTTCAGGGACTTGCCATATCGCTGATTTGGGGTGGTGTTCTTTCAACCATTTTGACGCTCGTGGTTGTGCCGATTGTCTATTATATTGTTGAGAAAAAATAGGCTAAACGTAAAAGATGCAAACAGTATGATTGTTGAACAGTTTCGTACAGGCGGCGATAGAAACTTCGGTTACCTTGTCGCCGATGAGGTTTCGAAGGATGCTCTTGTTATTGATGCCTCTTACAATCCAGGTTTGATTGTGCGGTTTGCTGCTGAGCGGGGTTTTGCAATCCGTTACATCTTTTCAACCCATGGCCATAACGATCACACCAATGGCAATGAAGCCATCAGGCTGATGACCGCTCTTTCCCCCCTGCTCTACGGTGATACCTGCCAACTGACCGGCATTACCGTAGAAGATGGGGCTCTTTTTCCTCTTGGTGCTCTTGTGGCCCGCATTCTCCATACGCCCGGGCATACGAGGGATTCTCTCTGCATTTATGTCGGCGATGCTCTTTTTACCGGTGACACCCTTTTTACGGGAAAGGTGGGGGGCACTGGCACTGAAGAGGAGGCGCTTGATGAATACAACTCTCTGCACCGCAAACTCATGCTGCTTCCTCCAGAGACAAGTGTCTATCCAGGGCACGATTACGGCCAGTCACCCACCTCCTCCATCAGTGCAGAGCGAGCTGCCAATCCCTTCCTGCTTCAGAAAGATTTCAAGGCTTTTCTTGCCTTGAAACAGAACTGGGCTGCCTATAAAAAAATACACGGAATTGCATAACTTCATTTTTTATGAGCGCTCTTCTTGTTATTATGTTGTTTTTTTTTATAAATTGATCTCTTGCGCCAGTTGTACGGTTATCGGCTGGTGTTCCTCTCTTTTTCTGCTTTCTGACTTAAATTCGGTGGTCTGTTTTTTTGTTGTCCAGACATGAAAAAATGGGCGTTATCTGTTTTTTTAATCTTAAGTAACCTGATGACTATGGATCAGCTTATAACATTGCGTACGCTGCCGGTATCTGCTCTTATGCAGAAAGAGTTTCACGTAATCAAGGGTAGTTGTACGGTGGCCGAAGCTTTGCAGATAATGAAACGGAGCAAGGAGAGCGGTCTTATTGTTGAACCGCGTAATGAGGACGATTGCTATGGTATTGTGACGGAGAAAGATATTCTTGAAAAGGTGATTGATCCGGGCGAGGATGTTCACCGTGATCCATGGAATACTCCTGTGTTTCAGATTATGAGCAAGCCGGTCATCAGTGTTAATCCCAGCCTCCGCATCAAGTATGCCCTTCGTTTGATGAAACGGAGCAATATCAGGCGCCTTACCGTCATGGAAAACAATAAAATTCTTGGTCTCCTCAATATGACGGATGTGCTTCATGCAGTTGAGGAACTTCCTGTTCATGATGATCATGTAGCCCTGTAGCAATCAGGGTATCTTGTACAGCTTTCCTCAGTACTACCAGAAAAAGCAATTTCAATGAGCGGGGCACTTCGGTCGGTTGCAGTGCCCCTCCATTTAATCAGTGAGGCCCTCTCTGCGGCTTCACAAGGATACTTGAGCGTATGAAACCATTTGATATTGTTATTGTCGGGGGCGGCGGAGCCGGACTTTATGCCGCCATGGAGGCAATGAAAACCAATCCGGCACTGAATATCGCCGTTCTCTCTAAAGTCTATCCCAACCGTTCACATACCTCTGCGGCCCAGGGCGGAGCCAATGCTGCGCTTGGTAACAAGGCTAAGGACGATACGGTTGAGATGCATATTTTTGATACGATCAAGGGGAGTGATTATCTCGCCGATCAGGATGCTGTTGATGTGCTTTGCTCGGAAGCGCCAAAAATCATCCGTGAACTTGAAAATATGGGGACGCCGTGGTCAAGGATGGAGGACAACACCATTGCCCAGAGACCTTTTGGCGGTGCCGGTCGTCCACGCTGCTGTTATTGTTCTGATAAAACAGGTCATACCATTCTGCAGACGCTTTATGAACAGTGTTTGAAAAAAGGGGTTATTTTTTTCAATGAGTATTTTGCCCTGAACCTCTCGGTCAGCGGAAGTCGTTCGAAAGGGCTTATTGCCATGAATATGAAGAGCGGCAAGGTTGAAGCGTTCCCGGCCAAAACGGTTATTCTTGCAACCGGGGGCTATGCAAAAATGTACTGGAACCGGTCAAGTAATGCGGCGGGCAATACCGGTGATGGTCAGGCCATTGCCTATCGGGCAGGCATACCAATGAAAGATATGGAGTTTGTCCAGTTTCATCCCACAGGCTTGAGAAAGAGCGGACTGCTTGTCACTGAAGGGGCAAGGGGCGAGGGTGGATACCTCGTCAACAAGGATGGTGAGCGATTCATGGCAAGGTATGCGAAAGAGAAGATGGAGCTCGGCCCGAGGGATTTGGTTTCACGCTCGATAGAAACGGAAATTCTTCAGGGAAGGGGGTTCGACAGCCCTGCTGGTACTTATGTCCATCTCGATCTCACCCATCTCGGAGCGGATCTGATCAAATCGCGTCTTCCCCAGATACGAGAAATGGCGATGAATTTTGAGGGCGTTGATCCAATAGAAGAGCCCATTCCGGTCAAGCCGACCGCCCATTACTCAATGGGAGGAATCGATACTGATAACCAGACACGAACGGTCATGGAGGGCGTCTATGCTGCTGGTGAGTGCGCCTGTGTTTCGGTTCATGGAGCAAATCGTCTCGGAGGAAATTCGCTGCTTGATATTCTTGTGTTTGGCCGCATTGCCGGTCGCACGGCGGCTGAAGAGGCGGGAAAATTCACGCCCGGCAGGATAACTGAGGCTGAGCTTGCCGAACAGTTTGACGAGATCAGGGGTGGAATGCAGGCTTCCGGTCGCTATGAGCGCTATGGTGAGTTGCGTGAAGAGCTTGGCCATACGCTGGCACTCAACGTTGGTATTTTCAGGGAGTCCTCCCTGCTGCAGAAAGGGATCGCTGATCTTGCGGAGCTTAAGGATCGCTTCAAAAAAGTTCGTATCTCTGACAGCAGTGATGTTTTCAATACCAACCTTATGCAGGTGCTTGAATTAAAAAATATGCTGGATCTGGCTGAAACTGTTGCTGCCGGAGCCTATGCCCGTCAGGAAAGTCGGGGTTCCCATACCCGGATTGATTTTCCTGTACGCGATGACGTGAACTGGCACAAGCATACACTGGCTACCCTGGTCAAGGGTAACGTCACCCTTGGTGAAAAGCCGGTAACAATGGGACGTTATGAACTCCAGGAAAGAACTTATTAACTATTTTGCTTATGACGGTGTCAACAGATCAGCATAAAGAGGGGAAAAAAGATGTCACCTTCCGGGTTTTCCGCTTCAATCCACAGGTCGACAGCAAGCCCTATTTTGACGATTATACCATTCCGGTTGAGAGGGGTGTTACGGTGCTCAGGTCGTTGAATTATATCAAGGAGCATATTGATGGCTCGGTGAGCTTCAGGGCTTTCTGTCAGGCCGGAATCTGTGGCTCTTGCGGCATGAGGGTGAACGGACTATCCCAGCTTGCCTGTACGACCCAGGTCTGGGATGTGCTTGCTAAAAGCCGTGAACCTGGCATCATCAAAGTTGAGCCGTTGCGCAACCTGCCGCTCATCAAAGATCTTATTGTCGATATGGATCCGCTTGTCGGCAAGATGGTGCACTACTCGAACTGGATCGATTCAACCATGCCTGAGGCCGAGATGGGCAAAAAGGAGTTTTTGATCTCCGAAGAGGAGTTCCTTCGTTACGATAAGGCGACGGATTGTATTCTTTGCGCATCCTGTGTTTCCGAATGCAGTATCTTGAGGGCGAACAAGGAGTATGTTTCTCCTGCCGTGCTGCTGAAGTCTTATCGCATGAGTGTTGATAGTCGCGACTCCATGCATGAGCAGCGTCTTGCTGAACTGGTCAAGGATCATGGTGTATGGGACTGTACGCACTGTTATCGTTGTCAGGAATCGTGTGTGAAAAGTATTCCGATTATGGATGCTATTCATGGACTGCGTGAAGATGCCATTGAGAGCAGGGGAATGAAGGATACCAGTGGCTCCAAACATGCAGAAGCTTTTATGACGGATATTGAAAAGAAGGGTAAGCTGATTGAGGCGACCCTTCCTATTCGCACCAACGGTGTCGTCTGGACGATGCAGAATCTTCTGCCTATGGCCATGAAGATGATCATGAAACGTCGTACACCGCCACCACCGCCGTTGGTAAAATCAGCCAAAGGGATAAAGATATTCAGGGCGATGTTCAGGGAGATGACCGAACATGTAAAGCAGGATCACAAATCTCATAAAAAATAACAGGGGAGAAGTGCTCGATGAAGCGATATGCATATTACCTGAGCTGTATCAATGAGTCCATGACCAAAGAGGTGGATCGTTCGATTGAGCTTTGGCAGAAAGATCTTGGAATTGAGCTTGTCAAACTCCACGAAGGTACCTGCTGCGGGGGGAGTAACCTTGAGTATGTCAGCCCGAAACATTTTGCGCTGGTCAATGGGCGCAATATTGCCCTTGCCGAAAAGATGGGGCTTGATCTTATTGTCTCCTGCAACACCTGTTTGATGACGATTCGTACGGCAAAGAAAAAGCTGGATGAATCGCCGGAACTGAAGCGTGAGATCAACGAGATTCTGAAAAAGGAGGGGCTTGAATACCGTGGCACTTCTGAGGTGCGGCATCTGCTCTGGGTACTGGTTGATGATGTCGGGCTCGATACCATCCGTGAGAAGGTAAAGGTGCCGCTGAAAAACTATCGGATAGCCCCTTTTTATGGATGCCATATACTTCGGCCATCAACGGTTCTTGGCCACGACAATCCTGTTGATCCAACCTCACTGGACCAGTTGATTGAGGCTTTGGGCGGTCAAACCATTCCCTATACCCATAAAAATCGTTGCTGTGGATTTCATACCCTGCTGGTTGCCGAGCAAGAGTCACTCAATGTGGCTGCCGAGGCACTTCAGGAGGCCATTGAGTCGAAGGCTGATTTTATTGTGACACCTTGCCCACTCTGTCACACCTCTCTTGATGGCTATCAGGCCAAGGCGCTTAAAAATGCAGGTGTTGAGCATTCCATTCCCGTTTTTCATATTTCTGAAATGATTGGACTTGCACTTGGATACAGTGCCAAAGAGCTTGGTATTAAACGGCACATTGTCTGCTGAAGATAGTTCCAGGAGTGGGGTTGCTGATTTTTTGGTGGACGATCTTTCGGGAAAGTTTTAAAAAAGGCTGAAAAAGCGTAACTTTGCACTTTTACTTTGCTCTCAGCCGGGGAATTACCGGACGATCTGACAGGCCTCTTGTTTTGTTAACCCATCAAATTATTGCATTGCATGCTCAAAAATGATCTTTTTCTCCGGGCACTAAAACGCCAGCCATGTTCAAGAACCCCCATCTGGGTAATGCGCCAGGCAGGTCGTTATTTACCGGAGTACCGTGCTGTGAGAGAAAAAACCGATTTTTTAACCCTCTGCAAGACCCCGGAACTGGCAACCGAGGTGACCATTCAACCTGTTGAACTCATGGGTGTGGATGCGGCTATTATTTTTTCTGATATTCTTGTGGTCAATGAAGCCATGGGTATGAATGTCGAGATCATCGAATCCAAGGGTATCAAGCTCACTCCGCCGATTCGTTCCCAGGCCGATATCGACAAACTGATTGTGCCAGACATTGACGAAAAGCTCGGCTATGTGATGGACGCGCTCAGAATGACCAAGAGGGAACTCGATAACCGTGTGCCACTTATTGGATTTACCGGTGCGGCATGGACCCTTTTTACCTATGCTGTTGAAGGCGGCGGATCGAAAAACTATGCCTACGCCAAGAAGATGATGTACCGTGAGCCTGCCATGGCACATTCACTGCTCAGCAAGATTTCAGGTGTTATTACTTCCTACGTGCTCAAGCAGATCGAAGCAGGAGCCGATGCTATCCAGATTTTTGATTCATGGGCTAGCGCACTCTCCGAGGATGACTATCGTGAATACGCTCTCCCTTACATCAAGGATACGGTTCAGGCAATCAAGGCAAAGTATCCTGACACTCCGGTTATTGTCTTCTCAAAAGATTGCAACACCATTCTTTCTGATATCGCTGATACTGGCTGTGAGGCCATGGGTCTTGGATGGGGTATAGACATCGGAAAGGCACGTGCCGAACTTGGTGACCGTGTAGCCCTGCAGGGTAATTTGGATCCGACGGTGCTCTACGGTACGCCTGAAAGAATCAAGGCTGAAGCCTCAAAGATTTTGAAGTCATTTGGTCAGCATACCGAACATTCCGGCCATGTTTTCAATCTCGGCCACGGTATTCTGCCCGATATGGAGCCGGAAAACCTGAAACTGCTCGTCGAATTCGTCAAGGAAGAGAGCGCCAAGTACCATTAAGGCCCGACTTCTCTTTTTTTTTACTCCACCCTGTGCTCGACACGGGGGGAGTTTTTTTTTGCACACCAGCATTTTCTGCAGGGTAGCTTGGTTGGAACGTTTGGTACTGCAGAGTGGAAACTGTTCCGCAGAAGTGGCTGTTTCAGGGCGTTTGACTGCTTCTTGCGGGCGGGAATTGATGATCACAATTATTTTCTCTCATGAAGCGAAATATATTCATTTAGGTTTTGTTTTTTTTCATAATTCGCTTACATTGTCTGTCCTTATGGATTTTTAAGCATTGCATTGCGTTTTTTTGTAATCAGAGGTTTTTTAAAAAGAAAGAGAGTTTCAGTATGCCGACGATTCAGCAGCTCATCAGGCTCGGAAGAAGTGTAAAAGCCTCAAAAACAGCGTCACCAGCGCTTGAAAAATGCCCGCAGAAGCGCGGGGTTTGTACGCGTGTTTACACGACGACTCCAAAAAAACCTAACTCAGCGTTGCGGAAAGTTGCGCGTGTAAGGTTGTCTAACAAGATTGAAGTTACGGCATATATTCCGGGAGAAGGTCATAACCTGCAGGAGCATTCAATCGTTTTGATTCGCGGCGGCAGGGTCAAGGATCTTCCTGGTGTGCGCTATCACATTGTGCGCGGTTCGCTCGATACGTCCGGTGTTTCTGATCGTAAGCAGAGCAGGTCGAAATACGGGGCGAAACAGCCGAAAGCTGGTGTGCCAGCTCCTGTCAAGGGCAAGGGTAAGAGGTAGGTAAAAACAGAATCATAAATTCAGAGAAGAACATGCCCAAAAAAGTTGGCTATAAAAGAATCGGTGTTGATTTCCGTTACGGGGATGAAAGTGTTGCCCGTTTTATCAATGCTGTGATGCTTGATGGTAAGAAGGCTGTTGCTACAAAGATAGTCTATGATGCGTTTGCTATCATTGCCGAGAAACTTGCTGGAGAGGATCCGCTTGAAGTGTACCGCAAGGCTATGTCGCATATTGCGCCGGTCGTTGAGGTTCGGAGCAAGAGGGTTGGCGGCGCGACCTACCAGATTCCTATGGAGGTTAAGGCTTCTCGCAGGGGTGCGCTTGCATTCCGCTGGTTGAAGATTTATGCTAAAAAGCGTGGCGGTCGTTCTATGGCTGAGAAGCTTGCTGCTGAACTGATGGATGCTGCCAATGAGCAGGGTGCATCGGTGAAAAAGCGTGATGAAGTACATCGTATGGCTGATGCGAACAAGGCATTTGCGCATTTCAGGTTCTGAGAGTTTGTCAAAGTGTGGATAAAAGGTCTAAAATTTTGTTATGGCAAGGCTGGTTGATTTAGATAAAGTACGCAATATCGGTATCATGGCTCACATTGATGCCGGAAAGACGACGACAACAGAGAGGATTCTCTATTATACCGGTCGCTTGCATCGTATGGGTGAAGTGCATGATGGTGGTGCAACGATGGACTGGATGGATCAGGAGAAGGAGCGTGGTATTACCATCACTTCTGCTGCGACAACCTGTTTCTGGGTACCGAAGTTTGGTAATTATGTCGGTGTCAATCATCGCATTAATATTATCGATACACCTGGCCATGTTGATTTTACGGTTGAAGTTGAACGTTCCCTGCGTGTGCTTGACGGTGCTGTGGCGCTTTTTTGTGCGGTTGGTGGAGTAGAGCCTCAGTCTGAAACGGTCTGGCGCCAGGCGAACAAGTATGGTGTGCCAAGGATTGCCTACATCAACAAAATGGACAGGACTGGCGCAAACTTTTTTGATACGGTCAAGGCTATCAGGGAGCGGCTCAGTGCCAACCCGGTTCCTCTTCAGATACCGATTGGCGAAGGCGAGATTTTTGCCGGTTTCGTTGATCTTATCAGAATGAAAGGTATCATCTATAATAAAGAAGATGGCAGCACTTATGATGAAGTCGAGATTCCGCACGACCTTCAGAATGAGGCTCGTACATGGCGGATCAATATGCTTGAGGCGGTTTCGGAGCATAACGACACGCTTCTCGAAAAATATTTGAATGGTGAGGAGATCACTGAGAAAGAGGTAAGAGACGTGTTGCGCCAGGCGACACTCAAGGTTACCATTATTCCGGTACTTTGCGGTTCCTCTTTCAAGAACAAGGGTGTTCAGTTTATGCTTGATGCTGTAGTCGAGTATCTTGCTTCTCCGGTCGATGTTGGTGCTGTTGAAGGGCATCATCCACGTACCGAGGAGTCAGTAACTCGCGAGCCGAAAGATGATGAGCCATTTGCAGCTCTTGCCTTCAAGATTGCAACGGATCCATTTGTCGGAAAGCTTACATTTTTCAGGGTTTATTCCGGTTTCCTCAAAGCTGGCAGTTATGTACTCAATACCATGACTGGCAAAAAAGAGCGGATCGGCAGGGTGCTTCAGATGCATTCCAACAAGAGAGAGGATATAGATTGTGTTTATTGCGGTGATATCGCAGCCGCAGTTGGTTTGAAAGATGTGAGGACAGGCGATACCATTTGTGATGAAAATCATCCAGTGGTACTTGAGAAAATGGTTTTTCCTGAGCCTGTTATCCAGATTGCCATCGAGCCGAAAACCAAAAGTGATTCTGACAGGCTCGGCATGTCACTTGCCAAGCTCGCTGAAGAGGATCCAACCTTCAAGGTTAAGACCGATGATGAGACTGGTCAGACGTTGATTGCTGGTATGGGTGAGCTTCATCTTGAAATTTTGGTTGATCGCCTCAAACGTGAGTTCAAGGTGGAGGCAAATGTGGGCAAGCCGCAGGTTGCTTATCGTGAAACGATCAGAGAGTCGGTGGAGTTTGAGGGCAAATTTGTTCGTCAGTCCGGTGGTAAGGGTCAGTTCGGTCTGGTCGTTCTCCGCGTTGAGCCGCTTGAAGAGGGAAAAGGATATGAGTTTGTTGATGCTGTCAAGGGTGGAGTTATTCCGAGGGAGTATATTCCAGCAGTTAATGCCGGTGTGCAGCAGGCAATGAAAGGCGGTGTTGTTGCAGGTTATCCGATGCAGGATATCAAGGTCACCCTTTTGGATGGCAAGTATCATGAGGTTGACTCTTCGGAAATGGCATTCAAGATTGCCGGTTCAATCGGGTTCAAGGGTGCGGCTAAAAAGGCTGCTCCGGTTTTGCTTGAGCCAATCATGAAGGTTGAGGTTGTTACACCAGAGGAGTATCTTGGTGACGTCATGGGTGATTTGTCGAGTCGTCGTGGTCATATCGAAGGTATGGGCCAGAGGGCTGGAGCTCAGTTTGTCAACGCCAAGGTTCCGCTTTCAGCAATGTTCGGTTATTCGACCGATTTGCGTTCGATGAGTCAGGGAAGGGCGAATTATTCGATGGAGTTTGACTGTTATCGCGAAGTTCCACGCAGTATTGCGGAAGCTTTGCAGGAGAAGAGGACAAGCAAGGATTCGGACTAGGCGGGCGACGGCTGTATCAGATTTAATTACACAAACAATAACAGATAACCGACACGGAGACAAGTTATGGCAAAAGAGTCCTACAAAAGGGATAAACCCCATGTCAATATAGGAACCATTGGTCACGTTGATCATGGCAAGACAACCCTGACCGCAGCAATTACTTCGGTTCTTTCAAAGCAGGGACTTGCTGCAGTGCGTGACTTCGGCAGTATCGACAAGGCTCCTGAAGAGAGAGAACGCGGTATTACCATTTCAACAGCGCACGTTGAGTACCAGACCAAAAAGCGCCACTATGCGCATATTGACTGTCCTGGTCACGCAGATTACATTAAAAACATGATCACCGGTGCTGCCCAGATGGATGGCGCGATTCTTGTTGTCGCAGGTACCGATGGTCCTATGCCTCAGACACGCGAGCACATTCTGCTTGCCCGTCAGGTAAACGTCCCTTCACTTGTTGTTTTTCTGAACAAGGTTGACATTGCTGATCCTGAACTGATCGAGCTTGTTGAGCTTGAGCTGAGAGAGCTTTTGACCCAGTACAACTTCCCTGGTGACGATATTCCGATCATCAAGGGTTCTGCATTGAAGGCTCTTGAGGGTGACCCAGAGGGTGAGGCTGCAATTATGGAGCTTATGGATGCGGTTGATTCATACATTCCTGAGCCTGTTCGCGATATCGACAAACCCTTCCTGATGCCGGTTGAAGATGTCTTCTCAATTTCTGGTCGTGGTACAGTTGGTACTGGCAGAATTGAAAGAGGCCGTGTCAAAATCAACGAAGAGGTTGAAATCGTCGGTCTGAGACCAACGCGTAAATCGGTTGTTACCGGTATCGAAATGTTCCAGAAGCTTCTTGATGAAGGTCAGGCAGGCGACAACGCCGGTCTTCTTCTCAGAGGTGTCGACAAGACTGAACTCGAGCGTGGCATGGTTATTGCCAAACCAGGCACCATCAAGCCGCACACCAAGTTCAAGGCTGAGGTCTATATTTTGAAGAAAGAAGAGGGTGGTCGTCATACTCCGTTCTTTAACGGCTACCGTCCCCAGTTCTACTTCCGTACCACAGATGTTACCGGTTCTGTGACGCTGCCTGAAGGCGTTGAGATGGTTATGCCTGGAGACAACCTTGGTGTAGAGGTCGAGTTGCTTGCCCCTATCGCTATGGATGAAGGGCTGCGTTTTGCTATTCGTGAAGGCGGTCGCACGGTTGGTGCAGGTTCCGTTACCTCGATTATTGAATAAGAAGATTGTATGGCGTCCCGGGACGGGGCCTTGAAACCCGTCCCTTTTTTATTGATAACACGAAACAGGGTTGACAAGTGGCTGTACAGCAAAAGATAAGAATCAAGCTCAAGTCTTACGACCATAGCCTGGTTGATAAGTGGGCT
>CAIQGA010000149.1 GCA_903871235.1 uncultured Chlorobiaceae bacterium | reverse complement strand
TCGGCCGCCACGAGGCGGCACTGTGTCGTTCACTGACGAAAAAGAGTTGTGCACAGCCGCTCGTCCCTCACGGCTGTTCTCAACTCTTTTGTCAGCTCTCTCTTTGCTCAAAAGTAAAGTCGAAATGAGCAGCCAACTGACTACGGGACGAAGGCCAGGCGGAAGCCAACAAACGCGCAGCGGTCGCCGGGGGTGTCGTTGTGACGATAAGCCGAGCGACAGTTCCTCGCATAGCTGCGCCAGTAGCCACCACGCAAGACACGGTTCGAACCGGTTTCAGGGCCAGCGGGATTTTCAACCGTACCTTTCTTCTTGCACTCCTCGTAATATTTGTCTCCGTACCAGTCACTGCACCACTCCATGACATTGCCGTGCATAATGTACAAACCCCACGCATTGGGCGCAAAACTGTCAGCCGCAACCGTATTCTCCCTGTACACTCCTTTCTGATTATTGCTATACGGATAGTTCCCGTTATAGTTCGCCTGATCGGTTGTCAGGTTCTCACCTGTATTGAATGGTGTAGTGGTTCCTGCCCGGCAAGCATACTCCCACTCTGCTTCCGTCGGCAAACGTAAAGTTTTGCCACTTTTTCTCGATAACCAGTCGCAATAGGCTACGGCATCATTCCACGAGATACCTACAATAGGATGATTTTCACCAGTCAACGCCTTCCCTAACTTCTTATAATGATCTTCGCTTCCTGTCGTAATATTATACTTGCTCCCAACCTCCATCCACTCAGGATAATGGCTGTTGGTTTCATCTGTAAACACCAAATACTCTTTGACACTCACAGCATATTGACAGAGATAAAACTCACTCACGTTGACCTGATGCTGCGTTTCATCGTCGGATCGCTCCGCTTCACTTTTTGGGCTTCCCAAGGTGAAAAGACCACCACGTATGCGCACAAAGTTACGGGGAGGAATTTTCGAATTAATTGCCTCAACACATTGCTTGAATTGCGGATGTGAAACGTCGTTATTCCAGTCAGAGAGATCAGCCGCCTGAATATTCCTGAACCCCAATGGAGGCTCAACAGCATCAAGAAGCACAGGAATCAGAATATTCCGTTTTTGAGCCTCATCAACTTCTGCATGAACCCAACTGGAATTTATTGAATCACGTGACCAAACAACAAGCACACAATGTGACTCATCCAGCTTTTCTTTTAGATATCCCGGCCATTGTTCCCCGGATGGAATTTTATGATCCCAGAAAACACACCAGCCAATTCTTTCAAGCTCATCTGCAATCGGCCGAACCCGCTCAACATCCTTATAAGCAAAGCTTATAAAAATATTCGTTGGGATGGCTCGGTGTCTAATCAGTGAGGGGTCGATATCCATAAGTCGCAAAACATCATCCGGAATTTCAAAAAATACCGGACTGTACTCGTGCTCATTGATCAGATGAATGCTCACCATATCAACCAAATCTGTTGTCTGCTCAAGGGTATTGACTAATTGCTTTGCTTTTTTCTCGAACAGCTCTTTATCGGTTTGAGCAAGCAATTCGTAAACGGCAAGTTGAAGTGTACATTGCTCATAATCGGGTTCGCCCTGCAATGGAAGGTTCTGGCTGAGCTGATCGTACAAAAATTGGTACACACGGGCACCCTCTTCCCGGCTCAGCCACTGCTGCTGAAGTGTCAAACGAAAAGCATCAGGAATAGTCCCTTTTGTGAACCAGTTGAGACGCAGCAACTGGCGAATATTCTTGTATGAAGGCAATACACTCTTTTCTGTAGAAAACATCTTGCCCAATGTAAGGGTCAGATTCCAGTCAAGTTCAGGGTAGATCGCACAGGAAGCAATCCAGCGCTTTATCTCTGTGCTGAAAAACAACCCAATGTAGTCGAGCTTTTTGCCTCCGGTTTTTATCGGCACTAATGAATAATCGGCGCTCTCTTGCCAATATCTAAGGCAATCGGAGTCAGTATTGGCGGCATGCGAAAGATCGGCTGCCATAACCTGCATTCCCTCAACTGAAAGAGGTAATACAAAGGGAAATACCTCTTGCAACAGTCGCTCACGCTCACCCCAGAGCACAGGAGGCACGGAACTGTAAAAATAGCGATGTTGCCAATGTTTGAAAATATCAGCCCATTCGAACACGCGAAGATGAAGCGTATCAATATATTGGAGCCCATAGGTAAAAACCATGAGCGCTGCATGTTCGTGAAGGCTCAGAATCTCCGACAGGTCAATACCAGCAGGATAATGTTCATTACGGCACAGTAGCGGAGAGTTATCGAAATAGAAACGTTCAACGAATATGTTGTTTGCTTTCAGAGTCTCGTAGAGGTTGTTGTGGAGATGCGCCTTGTGGTCACGCGAATTGTGACGGTCAATCAACATCAGATATTCGATATGGCGACGATCCGCAGTATAAACTGGCTTTGCCATGCCTCCTTCATGAATGGTTTGGCAAATCGTTTTGTCGATATCAAAAGAATAACGGCCTGACTGTTCCGTATAGCGAAGTTGACGCACAACCCTGAGCAGTACAGGATCGCTCTCAATCTCTGTCGATTGCACAAACCGTTCAAGCAGGTATGAACCGCTGCTTCGGGCTTTAAGTGATGCCACAATTTTTTCATTCTCTTCCTCAGCCTCCTTCTCTCTTTGCCGGGCAGGAGTCGCTGTTGTTGCCGCATCGCTCTGCACCTCTGATATCGACGGCTTTTCTTCCTTGTCTACAGCTTCAGACTGCTCTTCGAGAAAGGGGATAAAAAGGCGTTTATAGAGTTCAAAAAATGTCGCCTGCTGTTCGGCTGAATGAGCCAGTACGGGGCATAACCATAGATCGAGCCGCTCCAGGTTACCCGATGCAATGGCTTTTATGATGACATAATGCGCTGTTTCAAGAGTATCTACACCAAAGCTGAAACCCTGTTCCCGCAGAATTTCAAAAAACTCATCGAACGGATAGTGACGGTTGGCTGAAATATAGGTGGCCAGGGGATCCATCATCATTACTTGAGAGTATTGGATGTTATGGCTTCAGTAACCCGTTTCCAGTCATCAGCTTCCTTGGCCAAAACAGAGATTCCGCTCAGCAGGGTTTTAGCATGTTCTGAAGTTTTGTCAAACTGATAGAGGTCATTGGGGCTAAACCCATGCCTTCGCATCCACCATATCCAGAGAATCAATTCATGTGTGGCTGGTTTTTTCCCTTTAACCAGATCACTAATCGAAAAAAAGAGTTTGATAAACTCCCCGCCCTCCTGTTTCGATATATCGGGTAAAATAGACTGTTTTGCCAGCAGAATTTCCATCAATTCTATGGCGCCTGGCATTTGAATATGAAAAAAGACACAACGACGCAGAAATGCTTCTGGCAGTGTCTTTTCAGAATTGCTGGTAAGGATAACAACCGGCTTCAGCTCATCATTACCTGTCTTTTTATAAATGGGTTTTTCTTTGCTTGGAAATTGTATGCCATCGGCTGTTTTCAGTTGCGGCACTTCAAAGCTCATCTCCTCAATAATCGTCAAGATATCGTTGGGCAAATCACGGGGTGCCTTGTCAATTTCATCGATAAGAACAACCCGGCGTCTCGGCACCCCTTCGTCATTTTGACCGCTTGAATCACGAATTGCCCGGCCAAGTGCAACATAGGTTATAAACATCTCCTCAATTTTAGCCGCTGTCAATTCCTCGCTACCCTCTATTTTAATATTCACTTTCTGGAAATGAGCAAGGCTGTCGTAACGGTAGAGCAGGTCGGTTGCCACTGAATCGGTTCGTGTCGCAAAATGTTCGACCTCACCCCAGCCAAAATGGTCGGCAAGATGCCAAGCGAGATCTGACTTTCCGGTTCCAGGTGCACCGGTCAGCAGCAGGGGTTTATGCAGCATCAACGCCACATTGACCGCATGTATCAACGCCTCCGAAGGGTTATACTCTTCGCCCCGCTTGATAGTACCCGTAGATTGGTGACCTTCGTCACGTTTAAGCATGGGAAACTGCTCATCACGACTCAACTCGAATGGCAACCGGGGGGTTTCGCCCGATTTAAAGCTCTTGTTTTCTTCGACCCTGTTTTTGTAGAAATTATATTTTTCCATTGTTAGATTCGTCTTCACTATTTTCAAAAAATTGCAATTTTTCTACCGCATCAGCGAACGTCATAGGATCACAGTTACATAATTTGATATATCCAGGTTCAAATGATTTTCCACCAAATAATGCCTGGAAATCTTCACCGTCCACTTGTTCATGTTCATGACAACGGCACAGGCAATAGTTTGATAAACCTGGAAAATGCTCTGATACTTTTGGCAGTTCCTTTACATGAATAAAAAGAACTACTGGTTTTTCAGGTTGTAAACTGGCCCATAACTTGTAATATTTATTGAAATCAGAAAAATTGAAATCAGAAATTACCTTTTGCACAATAAAATGAGTTTCCGGCTTTCTTTCCTCCTTCTTTTTAAATGTAGCGGGAATCTGCGTCAGCGCGACATTAGTAATGCCAAAATATTTTCGCATATAGTGCATAAAATGTTTTTCGCGATCTTTTTTATTTACAATATTCAAATAATCGTCCATACTCCCTTTTATGCTTCCTTTTATGCGACTTTGAGGTTGACGAAATTCATGTCTGTAATATGAGTGCAAAATGTTATGAAGTTGAAGAGAATACGCATTCAAGTTCGGTTCAATCAAAACAACCTTGACTTTTTGTTTTTGATTAAGACATAAGTCTCTAAAGGCATTTTTTAAATTTTTTTTATCCAAATGATACCATTGGGGACATGACTCAAGGGAATCATCTTCGGGTGAATCATCATCAGATGAATCATCGTAGAGTGACAAGAAGATATTCATTTCGCCAACCCAGCGTGGTCTCTCATGATCACTCAACCCGTCAATGTATTGTTGCTGTTTTTGTTTGAACCTTACCTTGTCTTCACCCCGGAATGTCAACTTCGCCGCTTCC
>CAIQGA010000148.1 GCA_903871235.1 uncultured Chlorobiaceae bacterium | reverse complement strand
TGAATCACAATAGGACTTATTCCTCGAAGCTCTGCTTCGTGATAGAATTCTTAAACATAATCAACTACCCCGTAGCTCTGCTGCGGGGTAGTTGATTCATTATCCCTGATATTTTGGTCTTAGGAATCCTGATATCTTTGGAAAGTTGCACCATTACTTCAAAAGAGAGTGCCACTTCCCGGGATCTCGGGATGTGTGAAAAATGCTGTAAATTATGACACTTTCGGGAGTGCACTCGAAAAAAACAGAATAGGGAAACCGTCTCACTAATGCCCGGCGGTAATGCTCATGGACTACAGGATAGAGAGCCGGGATGCGGCAAATTTGCTAAAGACAAACATCAACACAACCAAGGAACTCCTCTCCCAAACCGGGTACGACGATCTTCATACCACCAATACGCATCATCAACATCCTTTTGTGCCTCCGGGGCGATGATCAGATTATGGAACATGACGACTACGTACCTTGAGTTTTACCTCTGCCCAGGAAAGTCCTGATGCCGGGTTGTTCATCAGGTTAGCCTTTCTTCATGGTAACAGGCTGCCCTATAATCTGCTCTGAACTTTAATCTGGATGTTACTGAAAAGTATCAACTTTCAGGTTAGTCACTTTGAAAACGCCTGAAAAGCGAAAACCTGCCCGGGTGCGCTGTTCAAACGGGAAGCGCGGCAGGTGTTATTGATGTAAATGTAAGCAAGCGAGCATTTGTCACCAAGCTTTTTTTTTAGTTTTAAAGCTTTTTGCCATCGAAATCACACTCCTTCACTCTATAACTGAGGGTAGAACAAAAGAACCAGACTGAAACAGTGAAAAGATCAACTGGCTCCTTCAAAAACGTGCACGTTTAATAGAAATCGTTGTTTATCTTTATCGGCCATCACTCTTTGCTGGTCGATCAAAGGGCTGAGATTTGGCTGATTCGAAAAAAATATTTGTTTGACATCAGGAGGAGTGAAGACTATGCCGCTTTTGCACTGGCTTACCCGCGACACGGATATTCATGCAGCATCGGAGACGCCATACCGGCTGCTGGAGGAGATGCGGGAGCTCTCCTGCGGGGAGCGCGATACGGCCAATATGCTGATTCAGGGCGACAATCTTGATGCGCTGAAGGCATTGCTGCCCTATTATGCCGGAAAGGTGAAGTGCATTTTTATTGATCCGCCCTACAACACCCGCAGCGCTTTTGAGCATTACGACGACAATCTGGAGCACACCAAGTGGCTGGCGATGATCTATCCCCGTCTTGAACTTTTGCGCGAGTTGCTGTCGGAGGAGGGGAGTATCTGGGTGACGATTGACGACAATGAGGCGCATTATCTGAAGGTGATTATGGATGAGATTTTTGGGAGGAAGAATTTTATTGGTGCAGTCTCTTGGGAAAAATCTGACAGTCCAAGGATGGACGCTGTTTTTTTTTCTTATCGCCATGACAATGTTTTAGTTTTTGCAAAAAACCTTGCTGCCGTTCTTTTCAAAAAAATTCCTTCCAATGAAATTCCAGAACATTATAACCGGACAGATGAAAAAGACAGACGCTACTACACCAAGCCATTAAGAGCTATGGGTGGACAAGGTGAAACAAGAGATGCTCGCCCAACTTTATACTATTCGATCAAGGCACCTGATGGGTCAGAAATCTACCCCCGAAAGCAGGATGGAACGGATGGCGCATGGCGTTGGAATAAAGAAAAAGTTGAATCGGAAATTGATCGAATTGATTGGGTAAATGGTAAAAATGGATGGACGCCCTATTACCGTATTTATGCAGAAAATATCAAGGATAGACCTGCAGAAACCATCTGGGGGCATTCGGAGGTTGGAACAAATCGGACATCAAAAGCTGAAATTAAGTTGTTGGCTCTACCTGAGAGAACTTTTGAAACCCCAAAACCCGAGCGCCTGATCCAGCGAATTCTGCAAATCGCCACGAATGAAAACGACCTCGTCCTCGACTCCTTCCTCGGCTCCGGCACCACCGCTGCTGTTGCGCATAAAATGGGACGGCGATATATCGGCATCGAGATGGGCGACCACGCCATGACGCATTGCGCCCCGCGCCTGCAGAAGGTTATCGAAGGCGAACAGGGCGGCATCTCTGAAGCTGTTGGCTGGAAGGGCGGCGGCGGCTTTCGCTTCTATCGTCTGGGGGTTCCGGTCTTTGACGAAAGCGGCCATGTTGCTCCGGAAATCCGCTTTGCCCCTCTCGCGGCCCATATCTGGTTTCTCGAAACCGGTATTCCCTACTCCGGCAATGCCGACTCCCCTCTCCTCGGATGCCATGAGGGCATCGGCTACTATCTGCTCTATAACGGCATTTTGGGCGACAACCGGCCAGAGGGCGGCAATGTGCTGAGCACAAAGGTGCTTACCTGCCTGCCGCCTCATGACGGGCCAAAAGTGATCTTCGGCGAAGGGTGCCTTTTGAGCGACGAGCGGCTGAAGAGCAGAGAGATTATGTTCCGCCAGATTCCCTACGATATTAAAGCGCGATAAGAGCTACGATTTATGGAACTTAAAGACTTTCAAAAGAGCGCCCTCGATACTCTTGCCGCCTGTCTCAACCGCACCCGCATCACCGGAAACCCTGAGCTGGCATTTCGCGAGAGCTTGCAGGCGGAAAACCCGCGCCCCTATCGCACCATTCCACAACTTGCAGGAGTGCCCAACCTCTGCCTGCGCCTGCCAACCGGCGCGGGCAAAACGCTGCTGGCCGCGCACACTATCGCCGTTGCCGGACGCAACTACCTTGAGCGCGATTATCCTGTTGTACTCTGGCTGGTGCCGACCAGCACCATCCGCAAACAAACTGCCGAAGCGCTGAAAAAGCCGTCGCACCCTTACCGCGCCGCCATCAACGACGCGTTTGACGGGCGAGTCTCCGTTTTCGACATCAGCGACATTGAGCAGATCAGACCACAGGATTTGACCGAGCGCGTCTGCATTATTGTGGTCACCATCCAGAGCTTGCGCACCAGCAACCCCGATGGTCGCCGCGCCTATTCTCATTCAGAACACTTCGAGCCGCACTTCACCCATATTCCCGCCAACGCGCCGGAGCTTGAACATAGCGAAGAGGGAAAACTGAAATTCTCCTTTGTCAATCTGATGGCCTTTCACCGTCCGCTGGTGCTGGTTGACGAAGCGCACAAGGCTGGCACCAATCTTTCGTTCGAGATGCTGGCCTCCCTGCGCCCCTCCTGCATTGTCGAGTTTACCGCCACGCCCAACACCGATCCGAAAAACGGCAGCAATATCCTCTTCCGCGCCTCTGCCGCCGAGGTGAAAGCGGCGGAGATGATCAAGCTGCCCATCATCCTCACGGAGCACCCCGACTGGCGAGCGGCCGTGCACGATGCCCTCGAAACACGCAGCCAACTGGCGGAAACAGCCAAAAGCGACCCGAGCTATATCCGCCCGCTGGTGCTTTTTCAGGCGCAGGATAAAGGGCAGGAGGTGACCGTTGAAGTGCTGAAACAGTACCTGATCGAGAATGAAAATATCCTGCCGGAAAAAATTGCCGTGGCCACCGGCGAACAGCGCGAACTTGACGCCATAAACCTCTTCGATCCACTCTGCCCGATTGAGTGCATCATCACCATCGAAGCGCTCAAGGAGGGGTGGGATTGCTCCTTCGCCTACGTGCTCTGCTCGGTGGCAAACATCGGCAGTGCAACCGATATTGAGCAACTGCTGGGCCGAATCCTGCGGATGCCCTACGCCAAAAGCCGCCCCAACGAAGCGCTGAACCGCGCCTATACACACGTCTCCAGCCCCCGATTTGGCGAAGGGGCCCGCGCCCTGACCGATACGCTGGTGCAGAAGATGGGCTTTGAGCCGGACGAAGCCTCCACAATGGTGATATCGCGACAACTGCCATTGCCGGGTCTGGAGAGCACAACCAAGGGCTACAACAGCGAACCGGTGTTGCTGATGACGATGGAGAGTTCGCCCGACTTGACCGGCCTGCCACTCCTTGTGGCCGAGCGCATTCAGGTTGCAACACGAGCGGATGGCTGCATAACCGTCAGCGTGCAGGGCGATATTTCACAAGAGGTTGAAGAGCGCCTGCTTGCTGCTGCGCACCCTGAACAACGTGAAGCGTATCGGGTGTCGGTGAACCGCCACCGCATCACCCACCGCAACAGCCTGGCTCCCGTTGAGCGGGGAGAAAAATTTGCCGTGCCACGCCTGCTGCTCAACATTCAGGGCGAACTGGAGTTTCCCGAAGAGAAGCTGATTCTTGAGCTTGGCGGCTGGCGACTGACCGATTATCCGGCAGAGCTGACAGCGGCGGAGTTTTCAGTCAAGGAGACGGCTGAACGCTGGGAGGTTGACGTGCAAGGCGAGCAGGTGGTCTACAAACATCTCGACCAAAGCCGACAACTTGAAATCGGCACCCTCAAGCTCGACTGGACAGAGCTGACCCTCTCACGCTGGCTTGAAAAAGAGTGCCGCAAGATCGACATCACCCAGCCCGTGCTGCTGGAGTTTTGCCGCAAAGTGGTTGCCTCGCTGGTTGAACAGCGCAACATACCCCTGCACGATTTGCTGCGCTTCAAATTCCAGCTCGCCAAAGTGACCGCACAAAAAATCGCGACCTGCCGCCAGCAAGCTTATGCCCGTGGCTATCAGAGCCTGCTGTTCGCGCCCGAAAGTGTTGACCTCTCCATTGAAACCAGTTTCGCTCTCGGATTTTCCTTCGACAATCTCCCCTATCCTGCCGCATGGGCCTACACTGGCCGCTACCAGTTCAAGAAACACTTTTTCGGCACCGTCGGCGAGCTGAAAAGCGAGGGTGAAGAGTTCGACTGCGCCCAACTGCTCGACCATCTGCCGCAGGTACACTTCTGGATTCGAAACCTCGCCGGTCGCCCGAAATCATCCTTCTGGCTGCCAACCTCAACCGACCGCTTCTACCCCGACTTTGTCGCCCAACTCAACGACGGACGAATTATGATAGTCGAATACAAAGGAGCCGATCGCGTCACCACCGACGACACCAAGGAGAAACGCAACATCGGCGAGCTCTGGGCCGCAAAAAGCAATGGCAAGGGGCTCTTTGTTATGGGTGAAAAGAGGAATGCCCAAGGATTGAGCCTTGCGGAGCAGATTGCAAGTATGGTTGGGTGAGCGCATGGGCGGAAACAGAGGTCAATACTTTTATCGGAGGGAAGTCATGACCAAGCAGCTCTTTGGCGCAGCTCCCCTTCAGCCAGTTGAGAATTCATCTTTTTTTTGATGAAGCACACGACCACGGAACTGTCAGGTAGTGAATTCTTGACCTTATTCCTGTGATGAAGCCTCATGTTCCTTGCTTTTCTGCTCCTGATGCCTGAAAGACGGTGCCACCTGAGATTTCGGGGCTGGAGGACGTTCGGTGGTTGGTGGTGGATTCATATTTGTTTTCACCATACCCTCCCTTATGATAATAGTCTGTCCTTTGAATGGATCATAAACTTCAGTCATTGCAGTTGCATTTAAGGTTAACAATAACTATGGTACGTTTCTGAATTCCAAAATCGCATTTTTTCGATCAAGACCAAGATACAAAACAGGAATTGCATCAACCTGCACCAGCTCCCCATTTTCCCCTGATGTGCCAAATACCAGAACTTGTGTCATCAATAATTCTCGTTCATCCCCCCCATCCGAATAAAACAAAACATATCCCTGATAAAAAAAGCTCCGCCATCGCATTGACTCAAGTGACTTTCATTGCTACAAGTTTACGCTTTTGCCCGGGATTTAACAAAATCAACGAAAAAACAAGAGAGGATTTGGACAGCAACAGTATCACTGGTGGGAGTGATAACGGGCCATGCAAAAATAATTTTTCAAGTGGAATTAAAAACTCCTCCATAAAAACCTCGCCCGGATGAATATTTCTCACTTGCACATACCCCGCCAAAAAAAGTTAAAAAAAGCTCCGTAAAACAATATTGCAAGAAAAGTATATTTTATGAAAAATTCTTTTGCAGATTGTTTATTCAATTGCCCTTTGTGAAGGAAAGAAATCACCATCTCGCAGCATCATGACGAAGAAACCGATCCACGATCAGCAAACGGCAGAAAAGAACTTCTGGACGCTCTCGCCGGAAGAGGCGCTCCTGAAGCTTGGCAGCAACCTGCAAGGGTTGGCGGATAAAACGGCGCAGGAGCGATTGAAGCAGTACGGCCCGAACTCACTGAAAGGGAGTTCCCGAAGCTCCTCGCTGATGCTCTTTCTGTTGCAGTTCAAGAGCCCGGTGACCTTGCTGCTGATTTTTGCGGCCGGGCTCTCTTTTGCGCTGCATGATAGAACCGATGCATCCATTATTCTGGTGATTGTGCTGGTGAGTGGCCTGCTCGGCTGGTGGCAGGAGAGGGGTGCGGCCAGTGCCGTCGATCAACTGATGAAGATGGTGCAGATCAACTGCCGGGTGCTCCGTAACGGTGAGGAGAAGGAGATCCACATTGAGGAGGTGGTGCCGGGCGATGTGGTGCTGCTCTCTGCCGGAGACCTGATTCCGGCCGACAGCCTTTTGCTTGAATCAAGGGAGCTGTTTGTTGATGAGGCGGCCTTTACGGGCGAGACCTACCCGGTCGAAAAAAGCTGCGGCGTACTCTCTGCCGAAACTCCTTTGGCCAAGCGAAGCAACACCCTCTTTATGGGGGCGCATGTTATCAGCGGAAAGGCAAAGGCGCTGGTAATGCGCAGCGCAATGGAGAGCGAGTTTGGCAAAATTTCCAGCTCCCTGAGGCTGAAGGCACCCGAAACCGATTTTGAACGGGGTGTGCGCCGCTTTGGCTACATGCTGATGGAGATCACTATGGTGCTGGTGGTGATCATCTTTGGTGTCAACGTCCTGCTGCACAAACCGGTGCTCGACTCCTTTCTCTTCTCCATGGCGCTGGCCGTCGGCCTCACTCCCCAATTGCTGCCCGCCATTATCAGCGTCAACCTCGCCTCCGGCGCCCGCAACATGGCTCGGCAGCAGGTGATTGTGAAGCGGCTCTCTTCCATCGAAAACTTTGGAAGCATGAACATCCTCTGTTCAGACAAGACTGGCACCATCACCGAGGGCAAGGTAACACTGCACAAGGCGCTATCGGTTTCAGGCGAGCCATCCAGCAAGGTGCTGCACTACGCCTGGCTCAATGCCTCGCTGCAAAAGGGGTTTCATAACCCCATTGATGCGGCCATTATCAGCAGCCAGCCCGACAACAAGCCGCTCTTTGAAGTGCAGAGTGAAGTGCCCTACGATTTCATACGCAAACGCCTGAGCGTCCAGATTCGGAGCAGCTCCGAAAATATCGTCATCACAAAAGGGGCCCTCAAGCAGGTGCTCGAAGTGTGCAGCCTGGCGGAGAGCGAAAGCGGGGTACTGCTTCCCCTCGGCGAGGTGCGGGCCCAGATTATGGAGCGCTATGAGCAGCTCAGCAGTGACGGCTACCGCACACTCGGTGTGGCCTGGAAAGCGGGAACCCCCGGGCAGAATTTTACCCGCAAGGATGAGGCGGAGATGATTTTTCTCGGCTTTGTCACCTTTTTTGATCCTCCCAAGGAGAGGATTCAGGAGACCATTGCAAATCTCGAAAAACTCGGGGTGCAACTTAAACTCATCACGGGCGACAACGCTCTGGTGGCGGCAAGCCTGGGGCGGCAGATCGGCATTGCAAGCCCGACAGTACTCTCCGGCCCGGAAATCCGCAAGATGAGCGATCTGGCGCTGATGCATCAATCGGTGCGCACCGATATCTTTGCCGAGGTGGAGCCGGATCAGAAGGAGCGCATCATTCGTTCCCTGAAAAAAGCGGGGAATGTCGTGGGGTTTATGGGTGACGGCATCAACGACGCTTCCGCCCTCCACGCCGCCGATGTGGGCATTTCGGTCGATTCCGCCGTTGACGTGGCCAAGGAGGCCGCCGAGATTGTGCTGCTCAACCACGACCTCAAGGTGCTGGAACAGGGCATTATCGAGGGGCGCAAAACCTTTACCAACACCATGAAGTATGTCTTTATGGCCACAAGCGCCAACTTCGGCAACATGTTTAGCATGGCTGGAGCTTCACTCTTTCTCCCCTTTCTGCCGCTGCTGCCCAAGCAGATACTGCTCACCAACCTGCTCACCGATTTTCCTGAAATCACCATTTCGAGTGACCGGGTTGATGCCATCAACATTCAGCGACCCCACCGCTGGGATATCCGCTTTATCCAGCGCTACATGATCACCTTCGGCATTCTCAGCTCCCTTTTCGACTTCTTCACCTTTGGCGTCCTGCATTATGTACTGCACGCGGGAGAAGCGGAATTTCAGACCGGCTGGTTTACGGAATCGGTCATCTCCGCCTCGCTCATTGTGCTGGTGATCCGCACGCGCCTCCCCTTTTTCAAAAGCCCTCCCGGCAAGTACCTGCTGGCTGCCACGCTGCTTGTTGTTGCGGCCGTGCTGGCGCTCCCCTTTACACCGCTGGCAGTCACCTTCGGCTTTGCGCAGTTGCCGCTGCTCTTTTACGGCTGGATGCTGCTGATTGTGGTGCTTTACATTGTGTCAGCAGAGGTGACGAAGCACTTTTTCTACAAGCGACTGGAGAATATGGGGTAGTTGTCAGTTGTCAGTTGTCAGTTGTCAGTTGTCAGTTGTCAGTTGTCAGTTGTCAG
>CAIQGA010000147.1 GCA_903871235.1 uncultured Chlorobiaceae bacterium | reverse complement strand
CTCGATTAATCTCTCCGAATAACCACTTTTTTTGTGGTAATGGAAATCTATATGCGATAAAATTGATAGCTGGGATTAATTGATATAATTCTATTTAACATTTATAAAACGGGAATTGCTGACACTTGGGTAAAATACCAGTCTGTAAGACATGTTATCGAACAAAATTAACTGGCCTCGTTGACTTTGGAAAAGACGGTATGAAAAACAGTAGAGAGAAAACACCTGGATTTTCAGGCGAAGAAAAGTGATTGTTTTACTTGGAGTTATGGTTAAACGGTTCTTATTTTTGCGTAATAAAATGCTTATATCGAAGTGGTACATCGTTTATTTCGGGTTGTTAACAAATCCTCTAAACTATTGCAGAATAGCATGCGCAGTATTAATCATTGGCAGAGTGGTTTGCGAGGCGCTGTGTTGACTGTGATAAATGAAGTAAAAATCGCTTTCAAAGTACGGTTTGTCTTTTTCGAAGAGGAATTATGAGTGGAATTGGTTATTCTGCTAATTTTTTTCACGTTTTCCTGTACCTTGAATGTCTTTTCAGGCTGTGAACAAAAACGCGTTCGATCTTTTCCAGAATTTGAGTTCGAGTTTGGGCGGACGATTCAGTGTCTTGTCATTTCTTTATGAATGAGTTGAAAAAAAGCGTAATATGTACCATTCCTCATTTTGGCTTTTGGTGTCAGGAAGGTACAAGTTGGTGATGCATAGGTTTCATTCAACGACCGGTTAAAGGGTTGTGACACAAGAAAAAATGAATGTAGTAGAAGCTGATGCTTTAATTGCTATGACAAAATACAGTAGGATAGTTAGAATAAAATGCGTAAACTTATGTGTCGATGGCTTTGCTTGTTCCATAATCGCTGTAATCTTTGGTAATCTTTCAGCAACAAGTCAATCAGTAATCCTTACCGGATAATCTACTATTTGGCGTACCATCTTTTTGCTGTACGATCTATTTATTACTGAAACAGTTCTTTTTGATGGCATATAATTTGAAACTCTTGGCAAGAGTTAGTAATATCAGTTAATTTCAACAGCGCATTATTTTGAAAGTGAACCAAATTTCTCTGGATGTTATAATATAACTTATGAAATCATAACGAAGAGCTGATGAGTGTACAAAACGACTTGTTACGGTTTGTGTTTTGAATAGGTGACGATCATCGATGTTTGTACGGTTGAGATTATTAAAGCTGATAAATCTTGTCAGAGAACGGGATCATTTCAAAACCCGGTGAAAAATAGAATTGAAGGTATTCTGAAGTGTTAATAATTCTTGCTTTACGGGATATTCATTAAAACTAAATTCGAAAAAAAGGATGTAATGTCAATTCAAAAAGAAAAAATTAAAAAAATTATTGTTGAAATAAAAGAATCCCCTGATAGCTTTCATCTTTTAAAAGATGACATGCACATTATTAATGAAATAGGGCTGGATTCACTTCAGATGATAAATTTTTTATTGAAGCTTGAAGAGGAATTTGATATCGAAATTGATTATGATTCATTTGATATTGAAGAGATGTCATCAATAGATCGGTTAAGCATATTTTTGTCTAAACAAAAAAAAGCTGACAAGACTGATTGGTGAATAATACAGCATGACGATGCATAAAAATCTGTTGGCGTCTATATTTCTTGGGACATTTAATTCTGAGTTGTTTTGGAAAGACTCGGCATTATCTTCTCTTCCGTCATGTAAAGATAGGCATGCGGATTTAATTGTAGATGCGATGGATGAATTGCAATTCGTGTTTTGCAGTAAGCCTGACGATCTTGTTGTAACAAGATTTCCAATGAATTCAGCTCATAAAATATACCTGGAAAGTCTGGGTTTTAATTTTTTGAATAACGTATTCCAATTACAGGATAATGAATATACTTTTGATCGAAGTGTCTGTGAATTGCTTTTAGAAAATTCGAAGACAGAATATTTCAATAAACTGTTTTTGCCAAAAAAAAATTTTTCGCCGTACTCCATACTTCCGTTTTCAACAGCGCTTTGTTCTAAATACGCAATTAATACTTTGTTTCCAGATTGTGAAATTGTAAAAAAAGTAAATTCAAAATTTTTTTCACATGAACTTTCAAAAGAATTATATGAAGACACTGCAGGTAAAATAATAAATTCTGCAGGTGAACTTTATATATCTGGATGTGAATTTTTGCAACGATCACCATTTTTGATTAAGGATGCCCTTGGAGTTTCGGGGAACGGAAACATTTTAATCAATTCTGAGTCGATTTTGATAAATATTGTCAAGTATTTGACTAAGCAAGAGCGTAAAGGAAAGGAAAGCAAATTTCTTATAGAGCCTTTATTGAATAAAGAACGTGACTTCTCTTGTCAATTTGAAATTAATAATGAAGGGATAGTAAAAATAATTTCTGTTCAGGAAATGTTGAACAATGGTTTTGTATTCTCCGGGATACGAACTGCAGGAACAAGTTTGCTTTCCTGCCTTGAAAATTCCAAGTATTTCGATTATGTTGAAAAGGTTGGTAAGGCATTGTATAAAGAAGGATATTTTGGGTATGTTTGTCTGGATTCAATGATGCTGGATAATAAAAAAATTATACCGATAATTGAAATTAATGCGAGAAAATCAATGGGACTGATTAATTACTATATTGATCAATTCCTGTCGAGGTATTCTCTATACGGAAACTTTATCTCGTTCGCATTGAGCATTCCCTGGCATCTTCAATATGAAGATATACTTAATATGATGGACCAATACAACATCCTTTTTTGCGAAAAGAGGCTTAATGGAATTATGCCGTTATGTGCAAATACCTTATATGTTAATCGTAAACCATCAGAAAAAATAAAATCAGAGCGACACAAGGGAAGATTCTATGCTTCGATTGTCGCCAATAATCAAATGGAGTGTGGGCTATTATTGAATCAGCTTAAAAAATTATTTTTTGATATGAATATTAAAATGCTTTCCTAATATTTACATAAGGAGATATTTTGAGCAAGGAAATTGTCGCAATACTTTGTTCAGGTGTTGCTCTGGGAGTTTATATTCCTGCGCTTATTGTTAATCGCAGGCTACAATTACAGGACGTTTCAACAGAAATTTTTGTTTTGGAAAATCTTTTGCAATATGATAAAAGAAATAAAATCCCAAAATCAAAAATTGCTTTTCACCGAAGTTTTGCGGTCGCTCTTACTGGTCAAAAAATTGCAAAAAATATAACCCCTCATTTTGATACATCAATTGTATCTGAAATTATTTCAACCTGGAAAAAAAATGCTTTAACCAAATTTATAGTATTTTCAGGATATTGGATTCCAATATTAGAAGATTATAAGCGTCAAAGTGATTTGACTGATATTTCTTTTCAGATATGTCATCTGGATGCGGATATATCTGTATCTTTTAAGCCTTATAAACCAGATAAATTTTGTTTTAAGCAGGTATATTTTTTTAGTTGGGAAGAAAAAAAAATATCATTTTTTCTTAAAATCAATAATAATAATATTGTTCCATTTTTATCGAGAAACGAGCGGTTTGTAATTCATGGCGGTGGTTGGGGTATGGGAACATATAAAGATAAAATAGAGCTGTTGGGTGAAAAAAAAATCAGTCTTGATGTGATTTGTTATGAATATAACGACATTAAAAATAGAATTGAGAATAATCGATATTTTATGATAGATCCGGATTGGAAGCCTTGGGAAAAAAACAATAACGGTAATTATTCGTTTCCACCATTTGGAACTGTAAAAGATAACGACACTATCGAATTTGATATCAATGATGACTTTTCTGAAGTGTATACATTGATAAGCCAATCAAGGGCAATTATTAGCAAGCCAGGAGGAGCTACCCTGCTGGATTCTTTTTCTTCAGCAACTCCAGTCATTTTGCTTGAACCATTTGGTGAATATGAAAACAAGAATGCTCTTTTGTGGAAACATTTAGGTTTCGGTATTTCCTGGCAGGAATGGATGGATTCTGGCTTTTCAATTACATTGCTTGAAAAATTACATAACAATCTTTTAATTGCACGAGATAACATTAAAGATTACGTGGAGTGGTATTATGCAACCTCAAACATTAACAAAAATCGGTAGCGAGGAATTTAATCGTTTAAAAAAAACAGTTAAAATAAAATCCATAGCATCAAGTAAAAGAAAAATAAATCCAGAATATTCAGTTCCAATACCAGAAGAAGTTGGGATTCAACTGACCTACAGGTGTAATCTTCGTTGTAAACACTGTTTTCAGTGGAATCAGAAAGGCTTGTTTCAAAAACTTGATAACGAGACACAAAAAAAAGATATTGACATCGAAATTATCGAAAAAATTCTTAGAGAAACTTTTAAAATTAAATCAAATTTATTTTTATGGGGCGGAGAACCACTCATTCATTCAGAGTGGCCGATGATAGCGGCTCTATTGGAAAGAGATCAACGATCAACCGTTTTGTGTACCAATGGATTACTCTTGCAAAAACAGTTGGATTCGATTCTTCGGATTTCCTCAAACCTGGTTCTTTTAATTAGTATCGACGGTTTTACTGCTCAAAATGATTCTATTCGTGGAATTGGTTCCTATAATAAATTAATTGAAAATATCAACATTTTATTATATCTCAAAAATAAAGGAGAATATAAAGGCAAGATATCTCTAAATTGTGTAATAAGCGAATCAATGGTCGATAAGCTTTATGATTTTATGAATTATTGCGAGAGCCTGGATGGTGTTGATACAGTCTATTTTTGTTTTCCCTGGTTTATTTCAAATGAAATAGCTCATAAAATGGATGACTATTTTAATATAAATTTTTCCTGGTTACAATTTCTGGAGCCAGGATACGTGGCCAGTTGGCATTCGTATGCTTACCATCTTGATATCTCGATACTTGATTTGCTTAAAAATGAAATAAGAAAATTAAACTCAAAAATATGGAAAACAAGAATAAGAATTCAGCCAGCTTTAAAGCTCGATGAGATTGAATGTTTTCTTCTTGGTAAAGAAATTAAAGTTCAAAAAAGATGTCAATGCCTTGCTGTATCGAATCGCATGGATGTTTTGGCTGACGGCAGTGTCAGTTCGTGCAAGAATTTTCCTGAATTTATTGTTGGTGATCTTTATAGACAGGGTGTCATTGAAATATGGCAAAGTGAAAAATTTTCGCACGTCAGAAAAATAATCAATGGTGGATTGATGCCTGTTTGCTCTAAATGCATTCTTCTTTATCTTAATGGTCAATAAACTTTCATCAATAAGTCATTACAAACTTTAAACCTGTATTTTTCAGTTGATATACAGGCGAATTATTTTGCTTTTTGGCCATTTATAATCAAGCCAATTCTTGTGAAGTGCATGGGAATAATTCAATATACCCTTTCATTTTTGTAGCATAAAAACTTTTGAGTCTTTGCAGAAATAAATGGATAATAACCTTGTTTTGTCGTATCTGTCATGAGTTTCTCAGGAAGATTATTGATAAATATATAATAATGAAAATATTCGGTATTAATCATCCAAAATGGGTTGTAATCCAATTGCTTGAACACTGCAACTTGCGTTGTCGTATGTGTTATGAATGGGGAGAAACAGGCTTTTATCACAAAAAGAAGGAGCTGGCTATTCTTGAATATAAAGTTATAAAAAAAGTGATTACCGATTGTCTTCCTGGTAAGCCTTACTTTGGACTTTTCGGCGGGGAGCCTTTTTTATATCCCAATATTGAAGATGTGATGAGATTAATTAAAAATGGAGGGTGTGGTCTTGATATTCCCACAAACGGAGTTCTCCTAAAACAGTATGCAGAAATGATAGTAGATGTTCAACCTGATCGTTTATGGATATCTCTCGATGGACCTGTGGAAATAAATGATGAACAAAGAGGAAAAGGTGTTTTTAATAAGGTAATACAGGGAATTGACGCACTTTATGAGATCAGAGAATCGAAGAATTATAAATTGCCCAAGATAGGAATTACCTATATTGTAACCCCATTTAACTATACCTTCATTGAAGAATTTTTTCTCAAGAGCATTGATATACGAAAAATAGACCATTTAAGCATAGAATTCCAACTTTTTGCAACTGAGGAGCAGTATAGGCATTATTTAAAAATTCTTGCAAATGAATTTGGCGTTTTCTCAGCACCTTGTGCAAAAGCAATTGTTCGTGAACCATCGGATTTTGCGGCTATGGATTTTAAAGTACTTGCCGATCAAATTCGAAAAGTTCGGAGTGTCTGCGATGAATATGGAATTTATTTTATAGCCTATCCAAAAACAATTGAACTTGATAATATCGTAAACTTTTTCAGTGCTAATTGGTCGAAAATGATTGATAAACGACAAAAATGTGTGTTTCCATGGATGTATGCAGAAATATCTGCAAATGGAGATGTTAGTGTTTGTCACACTTATTACGATCTTGTAATCGGGAATATTAATGTAGAAAATATTCTTGATATATGGGAAGGTGATCGTCTTAAAAAAGTTCGAAAATTTTTGAAAAAACAACCTTATCCTATCTGTACAGCGTGTTCAAGATATTATGCTGATCCTAATAAACACTGATTATGAATACAATTCGAATAGGTATTCTCGGTGCTGCAAAAATAGTGCCCCGTTCAATAATAGAACCCTCAAAATTTGTTGATAATATTTGCCTGTGGGGTATTGCCTCACGCGATAAAGCAAAAGCTGAAGAATTTTCGCGAATCTATCAAATTCCGTATGTTTTTTCTGATTATGATGAGCTCTTGAAATGCGATGATATTGATGCCGTATATATTCCGTTATCTAATGATCTTCACGCCACATGGATTATAAATGCTGCAATAGCTAAAAAACATGTTTTGGTTGAAAAACCCATTTGTTTGAATTCTGCCGAATTCGATCTTATGCTTGAAGTCAGTAAAAATACTGGTGTTCAAATTTTAGAGGCAATTATGGTTCAACATCATCCGTGGCAAAATGAAGTTAAAAACATGATTACTACAGGCATTTATGGAAAATTACAATCCATAAAAACTCATTCTACGTTCCGACTTTCCTCTGAAGATAATTATCGCCTTTCCCCGGAAAAAGGAGGAGGAGCATTTTTTGATCTTGGCAGTTATTGGTTACAGTTTATCCAGGAGTGTATTGGTCTGCATCCTCAATCGTTTTATGGAAAGTCTGATTTCTCTGGACCAAATGGCATTGATTTAACTTTTGAAGCAGTTCTTGAATATGCAAATGGTGTTAAATCCGAGTTTTTGTGTTCCTTCCAACGCCCATTCGAGGCTAATCACTGGCTTGAATTTGAAAAATCAAAAGTGCGAATCCGAAATTTTTTTGGTCCAGCTCTTGGTACTCATTCTATGAATATCGATATCAAAGAAAAAGATTTGGATAAAACAGAAAAAATTGTGTTTTCCGCACAAAACTATTATGTTAATCAGTTAAAATATTTTGTAAAACTAATTGAAGGCAAAGAACATATTGACTACTTTCAGTATCAGGAACGGGTAAGATTAATGAGTGATATATATCAATTGGCATATTTAGAAAGTATAAAGCACCGATAATGATACCCCTTTGTATTAATAATGAATTTGGCGAATTAAAAGTAGCTATTGTTCATGATGCGAGTAATATATATGATCTGTCTTTCGAGGATTGGAGAAAAAATGTTGGCGATATTCAGCTTGATAATCATCCTGAAACCGGGAAGATTAGCAGAAAATATTTTATTAAGCAGCATCAAAATTTTTTAGAATTATTAGATCATCTCGGTGTTCAACTGATTTTTCCTGATACTCAGGATTCCTCAATCTGTCAGGTCTATACACGTGATCCTTGTTTTGTTATAGGTAATACGTTATTTGTCAGTAGTATGCGCGGTTCTGACAGATTTTCTGAAATCATCGGTTTGAAAAGTATACTTAATCATGTAGAAAATATCATTCATCTGGAGGAGGAAGATGTTTTTATTGAAGGAGGAGATGTTTTCCTTCTTGATCATAAGGATGTTGTATTAGTAGGTATTGGCCAAATAACTAACGAAAAGGGTTTCTGTAAGGTTAAGAATAATATTTTAGATATTGGGATTGGAAAAGTGGAAAAAATATTTCATACTGCACTCCATATCGATTGTTGTTTATCGCCTTTACCAAATGGCGATGCTTTATATTCAGTTAAACATTTGTCTAAGGATTCGCTTAATATCTTGTCAAAATATTTTAATAAGCTTATTCCTTTGGACGCTCACGAGTGTGAATACTTTCTTTCAGCAAATATGCTTTGGATAAACAGAGAGGAAGTTATATCAAATATGTCTGCAAAAAAAACTAATGCCTTTTTAAAGTACTATGGATTTAAGGTTCATGAAATGAATTTTTCTCAGCCAGTCTCAATGTGGGGAAGCTTTCGCTGTGTAACCTGTCCCCTTCAGAGAGATATTTGAATTATATACTTTTAATCGCAGATGCGATCCCTATATTACTTCAATTGTTATGCATTTATCTACATCTTTGATATAAAAATATTCGGGATGTTAAGCGCTCCATAGTTATTGATTTCGTAATACATTTTACAAAGTACTCATTATTCAGGTGATGCTGGATGCGAAATTACGAGCGACTGTGCGAAGCAATTATATATTCGGTTTTTATAGGTTTTCAAATCTTAAGTATTTATATTCTGTTCTCATTATTTTTATGTGGTTTGTAAATACATTTGCAAGCTTTGATAAGCGGTCAACAACAAGTCGCTCCGTAATATCAAGTCATCAAAGCCTGATGTCTTGATGTGTGTTTTTTTTATTACGGAATCAACGCTTGTGAAGCGCTTATAATCCTGTCATTTCGAACGTTAGTGAGAAATCTTGATTATGGTGCTGTAAGATTTCTCCTCACTTCGTTCATCGAAATGGCAATTTAATAAGTACTTAGCAAAAAAATTATTCCGTAATTCCGCATCAAACATAGCTTGAGTCATGAGCGCCTTGGCTATTTTATTACGGAATCAATTACTATGGAGCGCTTACTCAAAATATTACGAAAGTCAAATTTTAAACACCAATGGATTCAAAGGGTTCAGGTCAAAACGGGAATTGCTGCTGGTGACCCCTCACACGGAGTAGGCAACATCAGATTCATGCACCACCGGATAGCTATCCATCCATGACAACTCTTTTCCAATCACCAACTCCTCCATTGTGGCATTATGGGTGTTGGTCATGGCAATAAGCCGCATCTGAAAACCTCGACTTCTTGCCATTTGTTTCACCTCATCCGAATTGTCATAGGTCATCAGAAAATCACCGGCAAGTGATGCACAAAGATCAAACAGTCGCTCATGGTCTATCTCTGAATATCGGTAGAGCCTCTTGCCTGCTTTTTTCCCTCCGGCGGTATAGGGAGGGTCGATAAAGAAGACAACATCTTCCCGATCTGCATATTCCCCAATAACATTCAGCCCGTCTGCCTGACGAAAATCAAGTCGCCCTGCATAGTGCTGTATGGCTGAAAATCGTCTGGCAAGTGTTTGCGGATACCATCGTGAGCAGATTCCTTTGCCGTTTTCACCATGCTTGAGCAATCCAGAACCACCGGCAATAATTCCGCCATGAGAGGTTCTGTTTTTCAGAATGGTATGAAATGCGCGCTCTTTGAGGTCAACATTACTATTCGATAGTTCCAGCATGAGACTCTCTCTGGTAAGATCAAAAGCCATAATTCTTGCGGCAAGCCATTCAGCATTGCCCTCCACAACAGCCTGCCATACCGCAGCAATCTCTTCATCAAGCTCAACCATCACCACATTCTGCACAAGGTTTTCAAACAATGCGGTAAGGGTGATGATTCCCCCGCCAGCAAACGGCTCAACAAGGAGCGCAGGCTTTGTCAACCGGCAAGCCAGCCAGTTTCTGAAAGTTGGAACAAACCATGTCTTTCCTCCGGGATATCGAAAGGGGCTCCGTTGCGGAATGGAAGAGACATTCACCGGCTTTTGCAGGCACACCGCTTCGTCATTCATGTGAGGAAACAAATATTGCTGTCTCGAAACAGTCATCTTAAAATGGTTTGTCCAAACTCTTGTTGGTGGGAGCTGTTTCAAGTTGCTCATCAAGCTTTTCCTGAAGCAAGCGCATAAAATCAGTAACATTGCCAGGAGAAGCTGTGGTGATAGAGAGCAGTGCCGATTGAAACTCCGTATAGACCACGTCAACCTTTCTGAACTGATATCGTTCTTGACCTCCATCAACAACAGGTTCAAGATCATAAATAAACCAGGCAATATCAGCTTCGCTCTTTTTTACCGGTTTTAAAAGAGGAAGTGTCTCAAAAAAACTTTTATTGATTGCCACCGCTGTTTTCTTCTGCCACGAATGCAAAATTCCCCCTTTAAACAAAAGTTGCGGTACGAGCCGTTTCCTTGATGAGGAGAGAAAATCAGGACGAGGATAGTTCGGTTGCGAACTCCAGTCCATCAATGCGTGAGCACTCGGATCTTTCATGTAATGCTCAAAAGGCTCTCGCACATTGCCTGAGATGTAGACCGCCTGAACCTCCAGTGCCCCGAAGTCAATCACTCTGCCTTGCTTGTCATAAGCTACAAGCACCACATCAATATTTCCTGCCGATTTACCAAAGGCATCATTCAGACGAACCTCTGTCAAGGAACTCCAGAGAGTGCCCTCTTCAAAAAAGAAAGAGGCCGCATCATCGGTAATAAGCCAATCTTCACGAAAACGGACCGGGCAAGTGATAACTGGCACGTTGTGCTGCAAAATAGAGCACACCCCGAGAGGATTTTTTGCCTTGTCTTTGGTACAGTTTGGAACTTTATTATTGAACGGGCAAAGCCGGTTTGCCCGGTATCGTTGAGCTTTTGGAGAGTGGTCGGTTACAGAAAAACCAAAAACCTCGGCTAAGGGGTGCAAACGTATTTTCATGCTGTCGTGCTGTTTTTTCTTTCCCCAAAAAGAGTACCCGGACTCCTCATTATAACATTTTTATCACACGGTTACGTCTCTACCTTATTCTCACTGCCACATCCCCTTTTTCGGAAAGTTCAGAAGGTCAAAAAGAAACCTGAACAAATTGCCGAAAAAGCGGAGCCCGATGGTAAACCACTGTTCGATATGCAGAAATGGTTCATGCATATTGCCTCCGGTAAAATGGAGCCAGGCGGCATAGAGCACCAAAAAAGCGGCGACAATAAGAAAAAGACGCATTACCCTTTTTAAAAACGAGAAGAGAATTATGAGTGACACAACGACCGCAATAAAAAAAAGTACCGGGTTGCTTGCAAGATAATTGACCGCTTTTTCCATAGTTACATCCTGATCGATTATAAATATTCCTGCACGATAGCAGCAATGGTGTGGGACGGAGAGCGGCCTGCAAGCTTTGAGCGTGCAGCAAGCAGCTCCCGGCGCATTAGACCAGCCCTGTCGGGGTCGTCAAGAATCATTCGGGCGGCCTGGTATATCTTCTCGCCGCTCGCCTCATGCTGGAGAAGTTCCGGCACCACTCTCTCGTCACTTTCAAGCCCTTTGGCCACAATATTGGCCAGTGAAATACTCTTCAGCTTTACCAATTGACGGCCTATCAGGTAATTCAGCATCCCTGTTTTGTACACAACCACCATAGGCAGACCGAAGCAGAGCGATTCAAGTGTTGCTGTGCCGGAGGTCACCAATGCAACATCGCTGTACTGCATCACCTCATAAGCCGAACAATTGATCACGGCAAGATCACCATAATTTGACCATTCCCCATAATGCCTTTCATCAAGATGCGGAACACTTCCAAAAAGAAAAACCACCTGGTACTCACGACTCAGCAGACGGGCCGCTTTCAGCATTTCCGGCAGAATATAACGAATCTCCTCCCTCCTGCTTCCCGGGAGAAGACCGATAAGGCGGGTTTGAGGCTCAAGATTATGCGTCTTGAAAAAGAGCTCCCTTGAAGGAAAAGAGAGTTCAGCCAGTTGCTCAATAACGGGATGACCAACAAATTCCGCCGTGATGGCGTGACGGCGGAAAAATGCAACCTCAAAATCAAAAATAACAAGCAACCGGTCAACATCACGCCGAATTGCCTTGACCCTCCCCTCTTTCCATGCCCAGACCTGGGGGGAGATATAGTAGATCACCGGAATACCAAGGTCATGAAAAAAACGGGCCATCAGCAAGTTCATGCCGGGATAATCAACAAGAAGAGCTGCATCAGGTTTTTCACGACGTACCGCACGCTTGAGCTCACGAATAACCCGACGAAGAAATCCTGCATGTTTGAGCACATCCACAAAACCCATAATGCTCATCTGTGCCGTATCATAGAGCAACTCAGCTCCAAGAGCGCGAAGTTTCGGACCACCAATACCAAAAACCCTGAGTTCAGGCGTTGCTTTCAGCAGTTCAGCGACAACTCCGGCAGCATGCATCTCTCCCGAAGGCTCACCGGCTAAAACAAAAAGCTTTTTTGGCATCAAAAAAGAGGGATAATTGGATGAACGACCGAGAATCCGTACATTGAATATTATTTATTTATTATACATCACCATTGCACGGGATTTCCAGATTTCAATTATATCAAAATCAATAAAGAATGCAAGTTAAATTCGGTACTGACGGATGGCGCGCTATTATAGCAAAAGAGTATACGTTTGACAACCTGAAACTTGCCGCACTGGCCTCCGCTCGCTACTTTCTTACCCATCCCAATAAAGCAAAAGGTGTCTGCATCGGCTACGATACCCGCTTCATGTCGAAAGAGTTTGCGGAATATACTGCTGAAGTCTTCTCGTCACAGGGACTCAAGGTCTTCCTCTCAGACAGCTTTGCCTCAACACCCGCAGTCTCTCTCTATACAAAAGCAAAGCAGCTTGCCGGTGGTATTGTCATCACCGCATCCCACAATCCAGCTATCTATAACGGATTCAAAGTCAAGGCCTCTTATGGCGGCCCGGCACATCCGGAAGTGATTGCAGAAATCGAGAGCTATCTTGGTGAAGTCAATCCGCAAGCCCTGATTGTGGCCGACAAGAAACTGATTGAGCTGGTCGACATGAAGGGATTTTATCTCAACTACCTGAAAAGCAGCATCAATCTGCCCCTCATCCGGGAGTCGAGAATAAAAATTGCACACAATGCCATGTACGGCGCCGGGCAGGATCTTCTTACCAGCCTCTTTGACGAGTCAATGCTGAGTTGCTATCACTGCAGCATTAACCCTGGTTTTGGTGGCATCAATCCTGAACCGATGCCGCAGTATATCGGCGAGTTTATCGAATTTTTCAAAGAGGTTGATCCCGATGTAGCCATCATCAACGACGGAGATGCCGACAGAATCGGCATGCTTGATGAAAACGGTGTTTTTGTGGATTCCCACAAGCTTTTCGCCATTATTCTGAAAGATCTGGTCGAAGAAAAGCACCAGAGAGGCGAAGTTGCAAAAACATTTGCGCTGACCGATATCATCGACAAAATATGCCAGAAGCATCATCTCATCATGCATGAGCTTCAGGTTGGCTTCAAGTATGTAAGCAAACTCATGACCACCAACGATATTCTTATGGGTGGTGAAGAATCGGGCGGCATAGGGATTCCTGCCTTTCTGCCGGAACGGGACGGCGTCTATACCGGTCTGCTCATTCTTGAGATGATGACGCGACGCGAAAAAACCCTGTCGGAACTGGTTCAGGAACTCTATGACGAGTATGGCTTTTTCTGTTACAACCGCCATGACCTGCATGTCAGTGAAGCAAAAAAACAGGCCATTATTGATCGCGCCTCAAAAGGAGATCTTACTGCTGTCGCAGGATACAACGTGTTGAAATTCAGCAATCTTGACGGCTACAAATATCACTTTGAAGGTGGATGGATGCTTATCCGCCCATCTGGCACGGAGCCGGTGCTGCGCCTTTATTGTGAAGCCGACTCGCAGGAGAAGGTTGACAAGGTACTTGCTTTTGCCGCAAAACTTGCCTGAGCAAAACTGCGTATCGGTACCCCCTGCGGTTGCCGATACGCAGTTGCTCTTTATCTCTCCCTTTCCAGTCCACACCTTCAAACGTATTGTTGCGCATTGAGTCATGCTGCCTGACGTTACCTGTTTTGAGCGCCCTGTTTACCTGTTTCCGCAACCCTGCCGCAAGAATGCAAACTCTTCGACGTCGAAAGAAGGAGAACTTGAACAAAAAGAGTACCATCATAGACATCGGGTTATGGCAATCATGGGAAATGCAGAAATGGCGACAATTGCCGGCACGGCAGCAATACATGCGTTGCATAAAACCGCTATGAAATCAAAAGAAGAGCAGTTCCGCAAACTTGTTGGCGAGTATCAGGAGATGGTTATCAATACCTGCTACCGCTTCGTCTTTAACCGTGAAGATGCCGAAGACCTTGCCCAGGAGGTCTTTGTTGAAGTCTACCGCTCTCTTGAGCAGTTCAGGGCGGAATCGAAACTCTCAACCTGGATATACCGGATAGCCGTCACGAAATCGCTTGACCACCTTCGCCGCATGAAACGCATCAAGCGCTTCGGTTCACTCAAACGCATCATCGGTATCAATGACCCCGCATCCGAGATTGCCGCCCCCCCGGGCGACACCCCTCAAGAGACAATGGAGGAAAACGAACGGGCACGCATCCTGCAAAACGCCCTCGATACATTGCCCGACAACCAGCGTGCAGCGTTTCTTCTCAGCAAGCAGGATGGCTACAGCAATCAGGAAATTGCCGACATCCTCAAAACCTCGGTATCGGCTATCGAATCTCTTGTACACCGGGCAAAAAAAAATCTTCACGAAAAACTCTATGCCTACTATAAAAAAGAGTGATGATCACTGAAAACCGCAAGATTTCAAACGAGAGAACGTCAGAAGTATTGAAACAGGAGCCAATGATGAAAGCATACGATACAAAAATAGAGACCGAGGTCACAAAAACCATGAAACTGCTTGAACAGATGCCGCAGCTTGAGGCTCATCATCTTTTCAGGGTCAGAGTGATGCAGCGGGTTGAAGCAGAGTCAAGCCGGAAATCAGGAAAGATTGCCAACGCTCGAGGTCAAAAGGCTGATGTTCGATTTGCCTTTATGGCTCTGCTCTTTATCGTCAATGTTGGCTCGGCCGTGCTCTCACTCCAGAACAGCAAGGCGCCGTCAAAAACAGAGGTTAGTGAACTTTCAGACGCCTCTGGTGAAGATTATTCGGCTCAGGAGTTTGCCTACTATGACCAGACCGGAAGTGAGCCTGCTGTAAGCGGCATAACTGAAAACCTGACGCCCGGAAGATGACAAGTTTTGCGATGTAATGACGAACAGATACTATAACAAATAAAAAAAAGAGAACCATGAAAAAGACAATGATGCTCATCGTTGCAACAGCTCTGCTTGGATTCGGCACGGCAGCAGCAGACATTATGCCAATGGGAAGAATGCCAAACTGCCGAATGGCAGGAATGCAGCAACAGGTTGCATTGAGCGACAGCCAACACGTACAGATTGAAAAAATACAGCGGAAGCAATGGACGCTTGCTTCAGCAGAGCATACCGCACTGATAAAGCTTAACGGCGAGTTGCGAATAGAGTCACTGAAAGCCCGTCCCGACAAACAGAAAATCGAGCAGCTTGCAGAAGAAATCGGACGCCACCACGCAACACTGGCCCGGCTCAAAAGCAGCCATCTGGCTGAAACGTTCTCAATACTGACTCCAGAACAGCGAAAAAACAACGAAGAGATGCTTTACTGCCCGCCAATGGGTGGTGGTGGTGCCGGCATGCGAGGTGGTTGCGGAGCTCAAATGCAGCGTGGTTGCGGCATGATGTAGTAAGCAAAACCGCTTATGAGACCCTTTTTTATTCCCCCCGACGCTTGCTTTGTTCGGTCGCAAGCGCCCGGGGCAAACTGATTTGGAGACACCATGGACTTTCTGACATCAAAACGGTTTATTACAACAGCACTGGTTTTTCTCGTTGTGCTCAACGTAACGCTCCTCGGTCTCCTCTGGTGGCAGGGTACTCATAATCCTTTTCAGAGCTCCCCCGCCTCAATGCGAGAGTTCAATCGTCACCCCTCCTTTACGGCACAACTGGGCCTTACTGACGCACAAGCCTTGATTTTTCGGAACCTCCGGCAGGAACATTTTCGTAAAGTCGCACCTGAAATGGAGGCAATTACCCAATTGAAAAAACAATTGCTCGACGAATCACTCAATACCAAACCTGACGTAAAAAAAATAGCAATACTGGCCGAAAGCATTGGCAGCAACCAGGCCGCGATAGAGCGGGAGCTTGCCCTTCATTTTAATGCTCTGGCTCAAGTTTGCAGACCGGAACAACGCTATGCACTGAAAAAAGTACTTGAACGTTTTGCAACACGAAGATTTTTTGGACGAAACGAACGATGGGAAAACAATCCGTCGCCCGGCAGAGGTGCATGCACAACACTCCCCCGCTCCGGTGAACCACGGTAAGCGGCAATGCTACCATCAATCCCTGTGCGCAGGTGAGCGTACGCGCCTGCCATCAAGCATCAAGGGTATACCTGCCTGGAAAATCACTTAGTTGTGCATGAATTTAGTACGCACTTTAGCCACAACAATCCGGGTCTCATCTCGAAACAGCCGCATGGCAACAACAAGATAACCCACGAGGATCAGCACTTTGAGTGCAATGTCAGCCATCGGGAAAGGAACTGCTGGAGCGAAGAAAGAGTGAGACCATGCAAAAACAATACCCACCAGGAGCAGCAGAACAAGTTTAAGCCAGTCATAGCTGATTGGAAAAACCTTCAGGGAGTAAAATGCCATAACAAGGCACATGACGACGGTACCGGCAACAATGGCATAAGCTGCACCATCCATGCCACTCCGGGGGATAAGCCACCAGCAAGAGAGAGCGGTAACAGCCGCACCGGCAAAGGTAACAACTGGCAGATAACGGGTATTGCCGGTAAGCAGAAGCCCTGCGGAGAGATTGGTGGAAACCATATCGAACACATAGCTCAAAAAAATCCAGGGCAGAATTGAAAGCCCTATCCAGTACCGGGGAGGAAGCAGATAAAAACTTCCACCATAGTGATAACGGACAAGATCGGGCACAAAAAAGGTAGCCGCAAGCGCCAGAAACATCGTAAAGAGCGTTGAAATGCTGAGCACATGGCGGAACAATCTTTTCGCATCAGGATCTTTGGCATGCTGAAGAAAAAAAGGCTGCCACGCAAAACGGAATACCTGTATAAAAAGCTGCAACACCACACCGAATGCGGCAATCCGGCCATAAATACCAACAATATCAGAGGGCTGGTAACCGATGCCATAGATGCGCTCAATCTCCGATGGGGAGATGCGGATCAAAATATTCCGGTCAATCAAATGAATCAAGAGGCCGGCAATACCGGTCGGCACATAGGGTAACCCAATACGAAGCATGGAGCGCAACTGGGTTGCCGAAAAAAAGAGCTTGAACTGACGGAAAACAGGGATCACCAGCAAAAGGCTGACCAGAGAACCGAAAGCCTGAGCAATAAAAACACCTGACAAACCGGCATGGAGAGGGAGAAGAAGAATAATGGCGCTTGCAACAACCGCGACCACTCCAACCACCCTTGCTATGGCAAACTGCAGCGCTTTTCTCTTCAATCGAAGCTCAGCAAATGGAATGACCAGCAGGGTATCAATCCATAAAATGAGTGCCGCATACCTGACAAAAAGAAAATCTCCCGAAGAGAGTCCTATAAGTTCGGCAATGAGCGGGGCAAAAAGAACAATCGAGAGGGCAAAAAGCGTTGACGAAACAAAGAGCGTGAGAAAAGCCGTTGAAAAAAGCTCCCGCTCATCCCGATCTGCCGAATCGGAAACGACCTTGAGATAGGAGGTCTCAAGCCCGTAAGAAAAAAGAACATTTGCCAATGCAATATTGGCGTAGATAATGGTCTGCACCCCATTATCGAATGTCGAAAGTTTATTGGCATAGAGGGGAACCAGCAGATAATTGAGACTACGGGCCAAGATGGTACTCGAACCGTAGATAACCGTATCTTTAAACAGAAGCTTTAACTTTGAAAACATACTGCAAATAAAAATCAGAAAAACTTATACCGTACCGTTAGTAACCGTCCCGGAGGCTTCATCAGCCTGTGCTGAAGCCCGTCGCTGCCGAATCGCCTCCTGATCAATCTGAAAGCGGCCATCCTTTTGAATAACCGGAATTTTTGAAATCACATCATTAAGATGACGCTGCGCCTCCTGCTGATGCTGCTTGAGTTTTTCAAGCTCGTCACCCGTGAGGCCAACAGGATTATCCTTGTCGATAAGCATATCTTTGAACGGCTCTATCTGCAGGTTCTGCTCTTTTTTCATATACCCCACAAACTTGTTGAAAAGAAAAACAAAAAGAAAAAAGACCGCGAGGGAAAAACCCATAAGAGGTATCCAGCTCATGAGAACCTGATTTTAATGTATGAGTAAAGAAAACGATATTCCATCAATTTAGACGATATTACCGTTTATTAAAACAGGAACCAACCATATTTTTTTACTGAAACATCTCTTCTGGCAGCAAACCATGAACGCACCACCCCAAAACCAGCACCTTACAGAGCGCGGAAAAGTGATTCTTGAGCAAGAAGCACTCGCCATTCACAGCATGACAGAGCGGCTTGATGAGCGTTTTTCGGCGGCAGTGAAATTGCTGGCATCCTGCCCGGGAAAAATCATCATCTCCGGCATGGGAAAATCAGGCATCATTGCACAAAAAATAGCCGCAACCATGTCGTCAACCGGCTCAACCGCCCTTTTTCTCCATCCGGCAGACGCCGCCCACGGCGATCTTGGCATTGTCAACCATGACGACATTGTGCTCTGCCTGTCGAAAAGCGGCACAACGGAAGAGCTGAACTTTATCATCCCGGCTCTCCGCCAGATTGGAGCAAAAATTATTGCCATGACAGGGAACCAGCGCTCCTTTCTTGCCCTGAACGCCGACATCACCCTTGACACCGGCATAGAAAAAGAGGCCTGTCCCTACGATCTGGCGCCGACGACCTCAACAACAGCCATGCTTGCCATGGGAGATGCCCTTGCCATGGTGTTGATGGAGCAGAAAAATTTCACACAACGAGATTTTGCACTGACACACCCCAAAGGGTCGCTTGGAAGACGGCTGACCGTACAAGTCAGTGACATCATGGCAAAAGGCGATGCCATTCCTCTCGTAGCAGAAAAAGCTTCAGTGACCGATCTTATCCTTGAAATGACTTCAAAACGATATGGAGTGAGTGGGATTGTGAACAGTGAAGGCGCCCTGTGCGGCATCTTTACCGATGGTGACCTTCGCCGGCTGGTGCAAAGTGGCCGAGAGTTCCTCAGCCTCAGTGCAGGTTCCGTCATGACAGCAGAGCCCAAAACTGTCACACCCTGCACCATGGCCAAAGAGTGCCTTGATATTCTCGAAACCTGGCGCATCACACAACTGCTTGTTTGTGACGCCAGCCAGCGCCCGGTCGGAATGGTACACATTCACGACCTGATGGCGCTGGGACTTTAAAACAGCTATCGTCCCAGTGCCTTGAGCATCGCTTCGCCGATATCGGCCGGGCTCTGAACAACGTGAATACCCGCAGCTTCCATCGCGGCTATCTTCTCTTCAGCGGTTCCCTTTCCTCCCGAGACAATGGCGCCGGCATGACCCATCCGACGACCGGGAGGCGCTGTACGACCGGCAATAAAACCGATAACCGGTTTTTTGAAATATTTCTGGATATAAGCTGCCGCCTCCTCCTCTGCGCTTCCACCTATTTCACCAATCATCACCAGCCCTTCAGTTTCATCATCCTTTGCAAAGAGCTTGATGGCATCAATAAACTGTGTGCCAATAATCGGATCACCGCCAATACCGATACAGGTTGACTGACCAAGACCCACCTGGGTCAATTGATGAACCGCTTCATAGGTCAAGGTACCACTGCGGGAAACAACACCAATGGAACCCTTTTTGTGAATAAAGCCCGGCATAATGCCCACCTTTGCCTCACCAGGAGTAATAACGCCCGGACAATTCGGCCCGATAAGCGTCGCGCCCTTCTGCTTGACAAAGGCAAAAGCTTTCATCATATCATTGACCGGAATACCTTCAGTAATACAGATAATCACCTTCAACCCGGCATCAGCCGCCTCCATGATAGCATCTGCCGCAAAAGAGGCCGGCACAAAAATAACCGTTGCATTGGCCTCTGCCTTCTCTACGGCTTCACGCACTGTATTAAAAACCGGCACAGGGCGGCAAAACTTGTCTTTTTCATTACCATGATAGAGCATATCACCTTTTCCCGGAGTAACTCCGGCAACAACATTCGTTCCATATTCAAGAATCTGCGAGGTATGAAACGTCCCTTCTGCACCGGTTATCCCCTGCACAAGCAGGCGGGTATTCTTGTTGACCAAAACACTCATAATACTGTATGATTAAAATTAACGGTTGCTCAATACTACCACCAAAACTTACAGGGAACGATGAATATGCCTGGCAATACCAAGCATCTTTCCCTCCTCAAAAAAATTACAGATCAAATGCATCCCGACCGGAAGATGCAAGCTGTCGAAACCGAGCGGCACACTGACAGCCGGCATACCGACAATACTTGCAGGAACGGTAAAAACATCGGCCAGGTACATTTCAAGGGGATCATCTGTTTTGTCACCAAGACCAAAAGGAGGAAATGGTGATGTCGGCCCGGCGATAACATCAACCTTCTCCAGAGCCTCGCGATAGCGATCCTGAAAAAGCCGGCGGACCTGCTGGGCCTTTTTATAATAGGTGTCATAATACCCTGCGGAGAGCACATACGTACCGAGCATAATCCGGCGCTTCACCTCCCGGCCAAACCCTTCACTCCTCGAATTCACATACATTGCGGCAAGATCTTCCGACTTTTCGGAGCGATAACCATACCTTGCACCGTCAAACCGGGCCAGATTGGAGGAGGCTTCGGCAGTTACAAGAATATAGTAGGCCGCTATGGCATATTCACTGTCGGGAAGCGTGACCGGCACCAGCTCAGCCCCTTGATCGCGAAGCTCCGCAAGCTTCGCATTGACCATACCGGAAACATCACGGTTCAGACTCTCGGGAAAATACTCTTTCGGCACACCAATCTTCAACCCCTCAACCGACACCGACGCCATTTCTGAAGCATAATCAGCAACTGCATGGCTCGAAGAGGTAGCATCACGTCCATCTTTGCCAGCCATAACCGAGAGCACCAGCGCGGCATCATCACAGTTGCCGGCAAGCACCCCGATCTGGTCGAATGAAGAGGCAAAAGCGACAAGTCCGTAACGGGAGATCCGGCCATAGGTCGGTTTCAGGCCAACAATGTTGCAGAACCCTGCCGGTTGACGCACCGAGCCACCGGTATCAGAACCAAGAGCCACCATGGCAAGACCGCTTGCCACCGCAGCAGCCGATCCGCCAGAACTGCCACCGGGCACTCTTGTTTTATCAAAAGGATTGGGGACATTGCCAAAAGCCGAATTTTCATTAGAACTGCCCATGGCAAACTCATCCATGTTGGTTTTACCCAAAAAAACAGCATCCTCCTCCTCAAGCCGAAGCACTGAGGTGGCATTATACACACTTTCGTACTGTTCGAGAATTTTTGAAGCGCAAGTCAACCCTTCCCCCTTGATGGCAATATTATCCTTGATGGCCATCGGCATACCAAAAAGTTTTCCGGGGCTTCCTCCCTCCCGGAGTTTGCGGTCGAGAGCTTTTGCCCGCTCCAGTGCCCGCTCATGAAAAACGGTTATATAAATATTGTCACTGCGATGACTCTCTATACGCTCCAGATAAAAACGGACCACCTCTTCACAAGTGATTGTGCGGGAGAGAAGCCGGGAGCGAAGATCTTCGTAACTACTGAATTGCACGTCTATTATAAATTAATTTTAAAGGACGGTTTCCGGCACGTATCTTTCTTGCCGTTCAAAAGAAAAATGGCTTTCAGGATGCAGGGACTCTTGATGGTGTAAAGTTTGTATAATAAGAAATAACTGCATATTATTCAACTTGCGGGTTATTGAGTCTACTCCCGGGTTATTCATATATTCCGTTTTCATGACTGCCCATCAACCAACTGAGAAGAGAGAGACCCTGATTTATGGCACTCATAGAGGTAATGAACTTTTCATCAACGCCTAAACCCGACTGGTTTTCAAGGGAAGGTGATGCTGAAGACGAAAACATACAGGCGGAACTGAAAGCAACATGCCAGCTCCCACGCCATATTGCGATCATTATGGATGGAAATGGACGCTGGGCACGCTTGAAGGGCAAAACAAGAATTGAGGGCCATGTTGCCGGTGTAGAATCAGTCAGGGACATTGTTGAATCCTGCTCCCAACTCGGCATTGACTACCTTACCCTCTTCACCTTTTCAACAGAAAACTGGAACCGTCCCGAAAAAGAGGTTTCAGCACTGATGCAGCTTCTTGTCAAGGTTATTGGCCGGGAGAGCCGTAAACTTCACGACAACAACATCCGTCTCAACGTTATTGGAGAGATGACCCTTTTACCCGAAAAAGTGCGCACGGTTCTGAAAAAAACCATGGAACTTACCAAAAACAACAACAAACTTGTGCTGAACATTGCACTCAGTTACAGTGGCCAATGGGACATTGCGCAAGCTTGCAGGGCAATAGCCCTTGATGTTGAAGCCGGGAAGCTCAAGGCAGCATCTGTCGATGAGCAACTGCTCGCATCATACCTCTCAACCGGCTCGATGCCCGACCCCGACCTCCTGATTCGTACAAGCGGAGAGTTCAGGGTAAGCAACTTTATGCTCTGGCAATGCGCATATTCCGAAATCTACGTCACCAACACCTACTGGCCCGACTTTCACCGTTCGCAGCTTTATGACGCCATGCGGGAATTTCAAAGCCGGGAGAGACGGTTTGGACGAACAAGTGAACAAATTCAGATAAACAACAGACCGGCCAACAAGCTTTAACCCGATTGATCCTGCAAATTTCATGAAACAAACGCAAAAACTGATAACCCTGGTTCTGCTTGCTCTCGCACTCAATGCGGCAGGACAAACCGTTGAAGCCAAAACTCTGCCCGTCAAAGAGCGCGATGCCCTGGAAAAGAGCAAAACCACAGCCCCGAAAGCGGAGATCTACACCATAACGGCCATCTCTTTCAGCGGCCTGCAATCGCTCAATGCCGAGGAGCTGAAGAGCAATTTTCCGCTCAAAATAACCGACAAAATTTCCATCCCGGGCACGGAACTCGCAGGAGCACTGCAATACCTCTGGAAATTGCAGGTTTTCAGCGATATCAAGGTTGAAAAGAGCGATCTCGGCCAAAACAACATCGCACTGACCTTCACGGTCAACGAACGGCCAACGCTTGCAGGGATAACATTTTCAGGCAACCACAAGCTCGACAATGAGGAACTGATAAAGACCTCATCCCTTGTGACCGGCAAAAAAATCGGCGAACAGGAACTGCTCAGTGCCGCCAATAAAATTGAAAAACTCTACGCATCAAAAGGGTATTTGACCGCAGAGGCAAAATTCCATTTGCAGGAGAGTGGCACAAATCAGGTCAAGGCTCTTTGCTCAATCACTGAAGGAGCCAAGGTCTCGATCGAAAAAATCACCTTTCATGGCAACACCGCCTTCAGCCAGAAAAAACTGCGGGGAGTTTTCAAAGAGACCAACCAAAACTCCTGGTGGCGCAAAATTTTTGGCGCACCCAAACTCGATACCGATAAATTTGGTGAAGACAAAAACCTGCTGGTCGAGTTTTACCGGAACAACGGTTACCGTGATGCGCGTATTTTGAGCGATGCCATCAGCTACACCAACGACAAAAAAAAGCTTTTTCTCGATATTTATCTTGAAGAGGGCGCAAAATATCATATCCGAAACATCACCTGGAGTGGCAATACCAAAGAATTTGCAACAACAGCGATGCTTGAAAAAACCTTTCGCATGAAGCAGGGTGACCTCTACAATGCAAAACTGATTCAGGAGAGGCTCAGTTTTTCTGAAGACAACTCCGATATCAGCTCACTCTATCTCGACCGGGGCTACCTCTCGTTCAAAACAACCATTGACGAACAGGTCATCCAACCCGATCAGGTCGATCTGGCCATCTCCGTGCACGAAGGCGAACAGTTCCAGTTCAACACCATCCTGATCAAAGGCAACACCAAAACCAAAGATCATGTGATCCGCCGTGAACTCTACACCATCCCGGGCGACATGTTCAGCCGCAAAAATGTTGTTCGCAGCATCCGCGAAATCAGCATGCTCAGCTACTTCGACCCGCAGCAGATTACCCCCGATATTGAGCCGCACCCCGAAAACAACACCGTTGACATGACCTACAATGTCACCGAAAAACAGACCGACACCTTCAACGCCTCCGTCGGCTACAGCGGCAGCGGCTTTACCGGCGCACTTGGAGTCACCTTCAGCAACTTCTCACTGCAGGATATCTTCAACCGTGACGCCTACAAGCCACTGCCTCACGGCGATGGCCAGCAGCTCGGCCTGCAGTGGCAGTTCGGCAGCTCCAACTACAACACTATCAGCCTCTCCTTTACCGAACCATGGGCATTCGGAGGACCGACAGCCGTAGGCTTTTCAGCATTCAAAACCCATCGCTCCTACCTCCTTCAGAATGACGGCATCGACAACACCATCGACCAGTACGGTTCCACCCTTTCCATAGGACGGCGCCTCACCTGGCCAGACAACTACAGCTCCATCAACTGGAAGCTGAAATACCTGCACAGCGAAGGTGGCTTTTTGAGCTTTGTCGACTATAAAGATGCAAGTGCTCCCACCAAGGCTGACATCTTTTCGATATCACAGACGCTTTCGCGAAACAGCATCGACAGCCCCCTCTATCCGAGAAGGGGAAGCAAAAACTGGCTCACGGCGGAACTCGCTGGCGGCCCGCTGCCTGGCACAGTAGATTTCTATAAATTCACCGAAAGCTCAAGCTTTTACTTCCCGATCACCAAAAAGGTTGTCTGGAACATTGCGATGCAGCACGGTTACCTCTCAGCCTTCTCAAAGAGTGACTACATTCCCTACACCGAGTACTTCTACATGGGCGGCACCGGCATGTCTTCGCTCCCTACCACACCACTGAGAGGGTATGACGACCGGAGCCTCGGTTCAAAGCTTGGAGGGAGCAGCAGCACCTCGAGCCTCTATGCGGGAAGCCTCTACTCAAAATTCAGCACTGAAGTGCGCTACCCCTTTACCCTCTCCCCCTCAATCAGCATTTATGGACTGGTTTTTGCTGAAGCGGGCGATCTGTGGGAAAACAGCAAGGCTGTCAATTTCTCGAAGCTGAAAAAATCAGCCGGTGTGGGCCTGCGCCTCTTTTTGCCCATTATCGGTCAAATCGGACTCGATTACGGCTACGGCTTTGATGCCGTGGAGAGTATTCCAAACAAGGACAAACAGGGGTGGAGCTTCATGTTCAGCTTCGGCTCATCTGCCGAGTGACGAGTGACGAGTGACGACTGACGCAATCTAATATGAAATGGCGGCTATTTGAACCAAATACAGTTTTTTTTAAAAAGCAGTTGATTAAAACAGAGAAATTACGTACCTTTTTTTCGATGGTCGTTGGGAATTTCTACTCCGTACAGGTTTTTTGTTTATGTAATGGATTATCTGTATAGAGTTTTTTTTGAATTCGATGGTACACCCTCACATAAACAAATAAACAAGGGGAAAAACAAATGAAAAAGACTCTTTCACTTCTGGCCGTTTTGATTGCTACAGGTGTTGCAGCAACGCCGGTGCAGGCAGCAAACCACTACGTCAGCGCTCTGGCTGGTGTTTCCTGGATGCAGGACAATGATGTTACCTACGCAAACGATTGGGTAAGCAATACGGACAGGTGGCACAATACGTTTGACTCCGGCATTACCGGTGTCGTCGCCATCGGTTGCGACTACGGCAGCACAAGACTTGAAGCTGAAGCTGGATACCAGAGAAATGATTTCAGGGAAGCTGGTTTCCCCTATGACCTCACTGATGATTGGGGAAGAAGCTCTCTGACGGGTGGAAAATCTACCGTCTATTCGCTCATGGCCAACGGCTTCTATGACATCCCACTTGGTGGCGGTGCAGAGCTCTATGGCATGGCTGGCCTCGGTGTTGCCCAGATAAACCTTGAAGGCAATTATGCAATCAACTTCTTTGAAGGCGAGTCTATTAATGGAGATCCTTTTCAAGATGACCGGGTCACAGCCGAAGACATGACTTACAAAGCTCATACCACAGCATTTGCCTACCAGCTCGGAGCCGGTGTCACCATTCCTCTCTCGAAGGGAGTCGTCCTTGACGCAAGGTACCGCTACTTTGCGACAGCAGATTTCACGGTTACAGGGCCTGTAGAATCAACCTGGTTTGTTGATGGTAATGACGACTTCCAGACTGCGTATACAAATAACTCCCTCAACACCCACATCTCCAGCCACAGCGTGCTGGTTGGTCTGAGAGTGGACATCTAAAGAGAGCGGCTTTTTGCCAAACCGTTCACAAAAAAGCCCTGCGTCACAGCGGGGCTTTTTTGTTAGACGCCGAAAACAGAGCGTGCTGCAAAAATCCTTTTTCCTACCGGGATAATTGCAAAAGTTGCCGAAATACTATAAATTTAGAGCGTATTACTGAAAAACAGTGAATGCTCTGTTCAACATAACAACAAAAAACCACTGAGAACCAAATGAAAAAGACTCTTTCACTTCTGGCCGTTTTGATGGCGGCAGGTGTTGCCGCAACACCGGTACAGGCAGCAACCCATTACGTCAGCGGCATGGCTGGTATCTCATGGATGCAGAACATGGATGCCATCTGTACCGACAGTTCTCAGTCAGACAACAATGTGAAGTACGATCTCGGCTCAGGTATCAACGTGCTCGGCGCAGTAGGGTGCGATTATGGCCATACCCGGCTGGAAGCGGAGCTTGGCTATCAGAGCAATGATTTGAAGTCTATGACAGGTATAAATGTGGTTAGCAATAACTGGGATGGTCCTATGAAGGGTGATGTCGCAGTAATGTCGCTGTTGGCTAACGGCTACTACGACTTCGACCTCGGCAGCAAGGTTGAACTCTATGCAACCGCCGGTGTAGGAGTCGCTCAGATATCGTTTGATAAGGTAGGTAGTGGCTGAACGAAAAGTTGTTATGATATTATAAAATAATAGCTTATATTGCTTTATGAAGATCGAAAATATTTGATAAACCCTGAGCTGAAGCGTAATAACACCCCATTAGAAGCATTTTTGACTGAGAAAAGGTGTTGCAGGGTGCCCTCAAAGAGAAATCAGCTCCAAACTTCGTTTGCCGAAATCCACTATGCGTAGCGTCATCAACCACCAAATGATGTTCGGTCGTACCGATATTTCTGCCATTGTTTTCGATCTGAAATCACGAGATGATATCCCAAAAATCTTGAGGGGCCTTCAGGAAATCT